>NZ_JBNLYE010000811.1:0-203 GCF_050172095.1 Bacillus sp. GMs2/2 | reverse complement strand
CCATTAAACACAATGATTTCTGGAAAAACAAAAGATTACTTTATGGGGGTTGCTTCAAAACAAGAATTAGTATCAGATGATACAGTTCGTTTAATCCAAGATCAACGTTTATACCTGATTCGTCAGCTTGCAAACGGTCGTCCATTAGATCATGATTCGTTCACTGTATTTGATATTACAGCACTAGAACCGAAAGAAGGAAC
>NZ_JBNLYE010000810.1:0-207 GCF_050172095.1 Bacillus sp. GMs2/2 | reverse complement strand
GCAAGTGCACGCATGGTCCGTAAAAATCCTGTGGAAGCATTACTGGATTCTAGCCAAGACAATTCATTTGTAAATCGTTGGGGCGGGGAATTAAAACGAGATAATTTTGACGTGAAAATGTTACAAAATCGTGGGATGGATCGCGGGGTAGTTATTCGTCATAAGAAAGACTTATTGGGATATGAAGGGAATGTAGATTGGAAAAGT
>NZ_JBNLYE010000809.1:0-207 GCF_050172095.1 Bacillus sp. GMs2/2 | reverse complement strand
GCTTTTCCAATCTACATTCCCTTCATATCCTAATAAATCTTTCTTATGACGAATAACTACCCCGCGATCCATCCCACGATTTTGTAGCATTTTCACGTCAAAATTATCTCGTTTTAATTCCCCGCCCCAACGATTTACAAATGAATTGTCTTGACTAGAATCCAGTAATGCTTCCACAGGATTTTTGCGGACCATGCGTGCACTTGA
>NZ_JBNLYE010000808.1:0-223 GCF_050172095.1 Bacillus sp. GMs2/2 | reverse complement strand
CCACAGGATTGATAGTCACTATCCCGTGCTGATAATTCTCTAAAAGCTAGTTTTCCTTCTTCAGAAAAAAAGCCTTTTATTCGCTTTGCGTTTTCACTGCGCTTCGTTACCGTACGGCCATATTTTAAAAAACCATCGTTAAAAGTTTCCCTATACGCTTTTAGAACCATTAATCACACCAACTTTTCCTAAAGCTACATCTAAAATAAGTCTGGATAATTCA
>NZ_JBNLYE010000807.1:0-227 GCF_050172095.1 Bacillus sp. GMs2/2 | reverse complement strand
ACTCTTTCTAATTCTTCGGCTACAACTTCTTTCATAAATGTACGGACGTACTTATCTAACCACTCAGGACCTAACTCAAACATTGCTTTACATACAACTAAAAATCCGCTAAGTTTGTACATTCCTTGATCAATTGTTGTAAAACCTTCATCAATCATTTCTTTAATTTCATCACATACATCGCCCCAATAAGCTGAAGCTGCACCTTCTTTTCTTACAATCCATTG
>NZ_JBNLYE010000806.1:0-229 GCF_050172095.1 Bacillus sp. GMs2/2 | reverse complement strand
AGCAATAATCCAAGACTTGATTTGTTCAAAAATCGGCATAACAAACGCTACAAGTCCATTCCAACAGGAAACTAAGAAATTTTTAATCGTTTCCCATACAAAACTTGTCGTAGAACAAATGGTATTCCAACACTCAAAAATGAAATTCTTGATACTTTCAAATATTGGCGTTGCAAAGTATAAAATAGCTGTCCAAATCGCTTGTAAGTATTGCGTAATGAAATTCCAC
>NZ_JBNLYE010000805.1:0-229 GCF_050172095.1 Bacillus sp. GMs2/2 | reverse complement strand
TTGGAATTTCATTACGCAATACTTGCAAGCGATTTGGACTGCTATTTTATACTTTGCAACGCCAATATTTGAAAGTATCAAGAATTTCATTTCTGAGTGTTGGAATACCATTTGTTCTACTACAAGTTTTGTATGGGAAACGATTAAAAATTTCTTAGTTTCCTGTTGGAATGGACTTGTAGCATTTGTTATGCCGATTTTTGAACAAATCAAGTCTTGGATCATTGCC
>NZ_JBNLYE010000804.1:0-237 GCF_050172095.1 Bacillus sp. GMs2/2 | reverse complement strand
GTTATAGATCACTTGGAATACGATGTTATTAAAGTAGATTCAGACAAACAGTATTTATATTTCTATTTACAAGAAGTAGGTGGACATGATGAGTAACGAGCAATCAAAAAAGCGACTCCAGAAAATGAATAGCTTATTAATTTCTAAGTTAAAAGAAGCATTCGATGTAGGAGTATACCAGGATCAAGTGGGTGAAGATGAAGAAAAAGACTATCATTACTTCATTTTTGAAACAGG
>NZ_JBNLYE010000803.1:0-254 GCF_050172095.1 Bacillus sp. GMs2/2 | reverse complement strand
CCATTCCGTCCCCTGTATTTGCTCCAACAATATGAGGTACACTAGTTAAAAGCGCTTCCCCTAATGCATGAGGTACATCGTAAGCCACAATTTGCGCTAATTGAGAAGCTGCATGTTGTATCATGTCTGTCACACTTTTAGTTAGTAATCCTAGTTGACCGCCAATTCCACCCATTCTTTCAGAAGAGCTTAATGGTGTTACAGATACTTTATTCCCTTTTTTACTGAATAACTCAGGTCCAGCTTCACCAGCA
>NZ_JBNLYE010000802.1:0-254 GCF_050172095.1 Bacillus sp. GMs2/2 | reverse complement strand
CGCTGGTGAAGCTGGACCTGAGCTATTCAGTAAAAAAGGGAATAAAGTATCTGTAACACCATTAAGCTCTTCTGAAAGAATGGGGGGAATTGGCGGTCAACTGGGATTACTAACTAAAAGTGTGACAGACATGATACAACATGCAGCGTCTCAATTAGCGCAGATTGTGGCTTACGATGTACCTCATGCATTAGGGGAAGCACTTTTAACTAGTGTACCTCATATTGTTGGAGCAAATGCAGGGGACGGAATAT
>NZ_JBNLYE010000801.1:0-262 GCF_050172095.1 Bacillus sp. GMs2/2 | reverse complement strand
CTTACAGACAAGGAACGAGAGGAATCACAACAAGAATATGAAAATAACATTGAATGGCTCGGAGAAGACGCTTAATGATACCTGTCCGTTATGCAGTGGAACGGGAATGATCTTAAATGGATGGACAGGTAGAATGTGTGATTGCCAAAAGAAACAATCTGAAATAGCAAGGTTGAAAAATGCAATGATACCAGAAGAATTTGAAGAAGCACGTTTTAAAAATTATATTCGTCATACCGATATGCAAAAGAAAATGTTTAAC
>NZ_JBNLYE010000800.1:0-278 GCF_050172095.1 Bacillus sp. GMs2/2 | reverse complement strand
GTTCCAAGTGCTAATAAAAAACTCACGAATCGCTGTCCATACTTCAGAAGTAGTTTGGCTGATACGACTCCAAATTTCTGATAATGTTTCAACTGCTCCATTCCAAATTCCCGTTAAATACTCTACGATGGAATTCCATACTTCTGTAGTCGTTTCAACAATCGAATTCCATGTTTCAGATAAGGTCGCCATGATGTCATTCCAGAGTTCTTCTAAAAATTCTGTAATGGCATTCCAAACAGAAACAGTAGATTCACTCATACTTTCCCATGTTTCGT
>NZ_JBNLYE010000799.1:0-278 GCF_050172095.1 Bacillus sp. GMs2/2 | reverse complement strand
CCGAAACATGGGAAAGTATGAGTGAATCTACTGTTTCTGTTTGGAATGCCATTACAGACTTTTTAGAAGAACTCTGGAATGACATCATAGCGTCCTTATCTGAAACATGGAATTCGATTGTTGAAACGACTACAGAAACATGGAATTCCATCGTAGAGTATTTAACTGGAATTTGGAATGGAGTAGTTGAAACATTATCAGAAATTTGGAGTCGTATCAGCCAGACTACTTCTGAAGTATGGACAGCGATTCGTGAATTTTTCATTAGCACTTGGAAT
>NZ_JBNLYE010000798.1:0-301 GCF_050172095.1 Bacillus sp. GMs2/2 | reverse complement strand
CAGTTTGTCTGCTTTAAATTTTTGTTTATACTGGATTTCATTCGTTCTTTCATCCTTTATTTCAGTTGGTTTATACCAATAAAAAATCTCGCTAAGTATTGTAATTGCAACCATATAGGGTTTGCCATTTTCTAAAGTAAGGTACTTAAACCAACCTTGGTCTAAAGTGTTACCTTGAAGGTTTATTCTTGCGACTTTTATTACATTGGTATTCATCCCCGTCACCCTTCTCTATCTAACATTTTTTCAATATATCTTTACTGCTAGGGTATTTGATATTTCTCAACAAAAAGATTTAATT
>NZ_JBNLYE010000797.1:0-303 GCF_050172095.1 Bacillus sp. GMs2/2 | reverse complement strand
TATTAAATCTTTTTTTGTTGAGAAATATCAAATACCCTAGTAGTAAAGATATATTGAAAAAATGTTAGATAGAGAAGGGTGACGTGGATGAATACCAATGTAATAAAAGTCGCAAGAATAAACCTGCAAGGTAACACTTTAGACCAGGGCTGGTTTAAGTACCTTACTTTAGAAAATGGCAAGCCCTATATGGTTGCGATTACAATACTTAGCGAAATTTTTTATTGGTATAAACCAACTGAAATAAAGGATGAAAGAACAAATGAAATCCAATATAAACAAAAATTTAAAGCAGACAAACTT
>NZ_JBNLYE010000796.1:0-304 GCF_050172095.1 Bacillus sp. GMs2/2 | reverse complement strand
GATCGGTAACTTCAAAGAATCCTTTACAGATGTTTCCCGTAAGGTGGATCTGGTACAAGAAGAAGTATCAAATATGCCAAGTTCTATTTTGGATGCAGCAAAAGCAAATGCCACAAGTCTGATTAATTCAGGATTCGGAGGACATGTTCGCTTTTATCCGGATCGGATTTTAATTATGGATACGAAAGATGAAAAGAGTGCGAAAAAGGTTTGGCAATGGAACTTAAATGGATTAGGCTATTCCTCCACAGGTGTGAATGGACCATACGGAACGGCTATTACCAATGACGGGAGAATTGTGGCC
>NZ_JBNLYE010000795.1:0-304 GCF_050172095.1 Bacillus sp. GMs2/2 | reverse complement strand
AGCTACAATTCTCCCATCACTTGTAATAGCCGTTCCATATGGTCCATTTACACCTGTGGAAGAATACCCTAATCCATTTAAGTTCCATTGCCAAACCTTTTTAGCGCTCTTTTCATCTTTCGTATCCATAATTAAAATACGATCTGGATAAAAGCGCACATGTCCTCCAAACCCTGAATTTATAAGACTTGTGGCATTTGCTTTTGCTGCATCCAAAATAGAGCTTGGCATATTTGACACTTCTTCTTGTACCAGGTCAACCTTACGGGAAACATCTGTAAAGGATTCTTTGAAGTTACCGATT
>NZ_JBNLYE010000794.1:0-305 GCF_050172095.1 Bacillus sp. GMs2/2 | reverse complement strand
CATATTTACACCTGCCTTTTCTTAGCGTGGATTCGCTTTCCAACCATCAAAGGCAAGCTTCCCTTCTGCGATTCGCTCCACCGACGCGATGGGAAAATGCCAAAAAACTTCTGGATCAATCCCATAAATTAAAACGTAGAGAACATATTTGTCCTCTACGCATTCAATGTTTATTTTCGGTGGCTTTGTCTCTTTTTTCCGCTGCCCTTTGTACTATTTGCTAATCCTTTAGCGAATTTATTTGTCTGTCCCGTTGTTACATTTGAAATTAAATTAGAATACAGTTTCATCGTATCTTCAAAGGA
>NZ_JBNLYE010000793.1:0-311 GCF_050172095.1 Bacillus sp. GMs2/2 | reverse complement strand
ATAAATTGCCCATCCCCTAAAACATGACCGCCCTTTGCAAGCATGGGTACATGTGGAATAGTTGGTGCACTAACTCCTGGTATACCGTTCAATAATTCTGCTGGTGTATTAAAACCATCTATAAATTTATTAATCAGACGAATGACACCGTTAATTGCTGTTTTTGTACCACTTTTAATACCGTCCCACACACCTAGTACCGCGGATTTCATACCACTAAAAGCGCCACTAACAGCATCAACAACCCAATTGACAGGTGTCATAATAGCACTTTTCAATCCATCCCATACAGATGATGCTGTGGATGTAAT
>NZ_JBNLYE010000792.1:0-314 GCF_050172095.1 Bacillus sp. GMs2/2 | reverse complement strand
ATTGTTATGGGGACAGGAAAAAAACAGCCAATAGGCATGATTAAGGATTTAAAAGGTGCTGTAACAGATGGTATTTATCCAGATAAAAAGAAAATAGTTCTAAAGGATTTTACACCCGCAACAATTGGCAAAGAAATTTTAGCACCTACAACAAAGGGTGGAACGAAACGTTATACAGGGGTTACTTTGATTCTGAATCCATTAGATTACGCAACGAAATTCTTCCCTATTGGCGCGAAGCGTAAAGACGATGGAACTTGGACGTATGATAACTTCGGTGTACCAGGTTTAACGATTGTTCAATCACCGGCTGT
>NZ_JBNLYE010000791.1:0-327 GCF_050172095.1 Bacillus sp. GMs2/2 | reverse complement strand
TGAACTAGAAAAGAAAGGACGTTTAGTCCTGTTTAATCTAGAAAATGGACATGAACCAAAGAACCAAAAAGAAGGCGAGCAATGGCTTTCTATCTTGGAAGAGAATAAAAAGGCAAAGACAATCCCTCAGAAGCGTCTAGAAGTCTTTATAGAGCGTTTAAAGGTATTTCTAGATAAAATACTAAGGAAAGGCAGAGAATTCTCTCTAGAGGGCTTAAAACGCAAATCAGAGCAGTTGAAACAAACAAGACAACCTAAGACGAAAAGAGATAGAGGGATGGAACGATAAAAAAGCGATACCCATTGTAACGGGCATCGCCTTTTTTA
>NZ_JBNLYE010000790.1:0-328 GCF_050172095.1 Bacillus sp. GMs2/2 | reverse complement strand
GCAAAAAAGCGATGCCCATCACAATGGGTATCGCTTTTTTTATCGCTCCATCCCTCTATCTCTTTTTGTCTTTGGTTGTCTCGTTTGTTTTAACTGCTCTGATTTGCGTTTTAAGCCCTCTAGTGAGAATTCTTTCCCTTTCCCAAGTATTTTATCTAGAAACGCTTTTAAACGCTCTATAAAAGCTTCTAGGCGCTTCTGAGGGATTGTCTTTGCCTTTTTATTCTCTTCCAAGATAGAAAGCCACTGTTCGCCTTCTTTTTGATTCTTTGGTTCATGTCCATTTTCTAGATTAAACAGGACTAAACGTCCTTTCTTTTCTAGTTCG
>NZ_JBNLYE010000789.1:0-357 GCF_050172095.1 Bacillus sp. GMs2/2 | reverse complement strand
ATCATTTTGCTGTTCATTGGTATTGTACCGCTATATGCTTCAAGTACTTCTGAGTCTACAACAACAGAGCCATTGACATCTTTTACTTGAAAAGATACATCATTGATTGTTATACGGAGAGTACCATTTCCTACAATCCAAAACTTCGGTTCTGATTCTATCGTACCTGGATTATAAAATATACCTGGTTCGGTAAGCTTTAGATTTACATCCTCTGTATATTCAAAAGGATCAAGAATGAAATCTACTTCAAATTCACCATATTCCTCCATTTCATTTGCAATATCACCAATTTCAACAGATTTAATTTTTCGGTATACTTCATCATCCGTGAAATACAATGTTTTGCCATTTAAG
>NZ_JBNLYE010000788.1:0-357 GCF_050172095.1 Bacillus sp. GMs2/2 | reverse complement strand
TTCATTTTGTCGTTCATTGGTATTGTACCGCTATATGCTTCAAGTACTTCTGAATCTACGACAACAGAGCCATCGACATCCTTTATTTGAAAAGATACATCATTGATTGTGATACGGAAAGTACCATTTCCTACAATCCAAAACTTCGGTTCTGATTCTATCGTACCTGGATTATAAAATATACCTGGTTCAGTAAGCTTTAGGTTTACATCCTCTGTATATTCAAAAGGATCAAGAGTGAATTCCACTTCAAATTCACCATATTCCTCCATTTCATTTGCAATATCACCAATTTCAACAGATTTAATTTTTCGGTATACTTCATCATCAGTGAAATACAATGTTTTGCCATTTAGA
>NZ_JBNLYE010000787.1:0-360 GCF_050172095.1 Bacillus sp. GMs2/2 | reverse complement strand
GTAATGGAATCTTTCCATAAATTGATCAAAATCATATGGAAATTGTTTATTTGCCCCTAAGCAGCCTAAATAAATGATTTTTTGTATCTCAACTTCATTGAAACCCTGCAAAGAATCACTATCGATTTCATTTGGATTTGCATTCGCCAAGTCTTTCATTTTGAATAAACTTTGCATGAGTGACTGCTCAATTAATCCTAAACTTTGTCCCCTTTGCATCGCATGATTTGTAATAAAGCAAGGAACTGTTTGGTGATTTTTTTCTATTGCCTTAAACTGCCCATCTACATTTACAACTTCTACTTCTTTTAATTTTACAATCTCGACTCTCATAGATTACTTGTCCCCTTTTATTATTTG
>NZ_JBNLYE010000786.1:0-360 GCF_050172095.1 Bacillus sp. GMs2/2 | reverse complement strand
TAAATAATAAAAGGGGACAAGTAATCTATGAGAGTCGAGATTGTAAAATTAAAAGAAGTAGAAGTTGTAAATGTGGATGGGCAGTTTAAGGCAATAGAAAAAAATCACCAAACAGTCCCTTGCTTTATTACAAATCATGCGATGCAAAGGGGACAAAGTTTAGGATTAATTGAGCAGTCACTCATGCAAAGTTTATTTAAAATGAAAGACTTGGCGAATGCAAATCCAAATGAAATCGATAGTGATTCTTTACAGGGCTTCAATGAAGTTGAGATACAAAAAATCATTTATTTAGGCTGCTTAGGGGCAAATAAACAATTTCCTTATGATTTTGATCAATTTATGGAAAGATTTCATTAT
>NZ_JBNLYE010000785.1:0-365 GCF_050172095.1 Bacillus sp. GMs2/2 | reverse complement strand
CAAAGCTTGAAGTGGGGGTTTCTAACGTTTCGACCTAACGGACGATTAACGTCAGGGGAGTTAACACATTAGCGAGCTGTTTCACGCTTAACCCCTCTATCCCATTTGTCCATGCATTTGGGATTACTTTTCGTAAAATGTTAGCCGCGGCATTTACATCTGCATTAATTAAAGTTTTATTTGCTGAACGATATATGCCGCGCTTTATTCGTTTTCCTGAAAAAGTTGTATTTTGGTCATTTTCTCCATACGTTGGAATGAAGTCGTTATCCAGAAAACTTGCTTTCGATGTATATGATTCTTCAGTTACAACAACTTGAATGCCTACAGCATTTGCTTTGTATGTAATCATTTGAATCAGTAAA
>NZ_JBNLYE010000784.1:0-368 GCF_050172095.1 Bacillus sp. GMs2/2 | reverse complement strand
AACCATGCCTTGATGCGGCGGATTAAAGGTTTTATATTTTCATCTTCTAGTAAATTAAACTTAATTTTTAAAGGGACGTCTTCAAACGCCCCTTTTTTTGTTAACGAACCATGCCGCCCTGGTACTTCTATGTGTTCCACTTTTTGTTTTGCTGTTGGAATAACAGGACGATCTACCATACATATTCGATAGTCACTCGCTAATTCCGTATCAATTCCAATATCTAGCAAATCAATTCCTCCCTATTCCAATATTTAAGTTACGTCCTTTTTGTGCAAACCAATCATCCGCTTTTTCAAACATGCGATCTATGTCACGATCATTTCGCACAGTGTTATAAAAGTTTACTTCTATTGGTTGTTGATTCA
>NZ_JBNLYE010000783.1:0-377 GCF_050172095.1 Bacillus sp. GMs2/2 | reverse complement strand
TCCAACACCCTAATTCCTCCTCTCCTGTTGAAGAGAGGAATTATGCAGCATTAACGAAGATAGAGATTCAATCTCTACTAGATCAAAGCGGTATTGAATACAAGGCTAATGCAACGAAGGCCGAACTAATCACTTTATTAGAAGGTGATGCAAATGGATAATCTTTTGCAAGAATTAAAAGACGTTCTTAAAATCACATGGAATGAAGAGGATGCTAGTTTAATAAAACTTTTGGAAAAAGGAGAGGCGTATTTGTTGGGTTTAACAAATGCGTCTTTTGATTTTTCAAAGGAGCTAACGCCGAAAGATTTGCTGTTAGAACGTTGTAGGTATGTTTATAACAATGTAGGTGATGAGTTTGAAAAAAATTATAAAAG
>NZ_JBNLYE010000782.1:0-377 GCF_050172095.1 Bacillus sp. GMs2/2 | reverse complement strand
TTTTTATAATTTTTTTCAAACTCATCACCTACATTGTTATAAACATACCTACAACGTTCTAACAGCAAATCTTTCGGGGTTAGCTCCTTTGAAAAATCAAAAGACGCATTTGTTAAAGCCAACAAATACGCCTCTCCTTTTTCCAAAAGTTTTATTAAACTAGCATCCTCTTCATTCCATGTGATTTTAAGAACATCTTTTAATTCTTGCAAAAGATTATCCATTTTCATCACCTACTAATAAAGTGATTAGTTCGGCCTTCGTTGCATTAGCCTTGTATTCAATACCGCTTTGATCTAGTAGTGATTGAATCTCTACCTTCGTTAATGCTGCATAATTCCTCTCTTCAACAGGAGAGGAGGAATTAGGGTGTTGGC
>NZ_JBNLYE010000781.1:0-415 GCF_050172095.1 Bacillus sp. GMs2/2 | reverse complement strand
CGAAAGGTCCATTAAATGTATCCGAGTTACAGAAGTTACTACGTGTTCCACAATCTACAATGTCACAGCAGTTAATAAAGTTAAAACAGTGTAAGATCGTTTCCTATGAGCGAAAAGGAAATGAGGTTTATTATATAGTGAGTGACGAAAAAGTGATTGAGGGCATGAAGAGAATAGAAGGTCTGCAACAGTGGACGTAAGAAGACATGGAGAATATTTCTACAGATTGAGATAAACTTTTTTATAGTATATATAGTTTTAAAATAATGTAAACGATTACGCGATATGTGGAATATTCTATTTGTAAAAAAAGGAGGGCCTGCTTGTGAAAGCAACAGGTATTGTACGAAAAGTAGATAATTTGGGACGAATTGTAATACCAAAAGAAACAAGAAAAACTTTACAGGTGGAAACA
>NZ_JBNLYE010000780.1:0-495 GCF_050172095.1 Bacillus sp. GMs2/2 | reverse complement strand
AGGGGAATTTCCTATATTTAAAATAGGAGAAAATAAAATAGATTGGTCAGGAAACATTCAATTTATGTCCATTCGACCAAGGTGGAGATTTATATGATTACATTATATAAGCCAAATGAGACGGATTTTACACATAATGGCATAGGAGTTTTGGACAAACATATGTATCATGCAACTGTTGCGGAAGAACTCAACGGTTTATTTGCATTTACGTTTAGTTATCCGTTGTTTGCTCCACACGGCATAGAAATAGATGGTATGAGCATCATTAAAGTTCCAACCCCCGATGGTGAACAGCTATTCCGAGTAGTAACTCCTAAAATCAGTATGGGTGAGATGACAGCGCAATGTTATCACATCTTTTACGATTTAACAGAAAATCTGATTGAAGATATTTTTGCTGAATCAACAAATGGCAATGGAGCTATGAATCGAATGTCCACAGGATGCCAATATAAGCATCCCTTTACTTTTTATTCGGATATTCCTACTATT
>NZ_JBNLYE010000779.1:0-586 GCF_050172095.1 Bacillus sp. GMs2/2 | reverse complement strand
GAGGCATAACAACGTTATGTATGTGGAACCAATTGTGAAGAACATCGAAAAAATTTCTATTTTATATCAAGAACCTATCACATCAGAAAGTGACACCCCCCCACATTCTAATGAGAGAGGCTCCCACATTAAAACGGAGGAGGCTCCCACATTGAAATGTGGGACAAATACAAAGAATACTACAGAGATTACTACAAATAAAAAGACTTCTTGTCACAAGTTTGAAACTTGCGACATGGAGCATGCCAAATTGTTATTTCAGTTAATTTTAGAAACCAATTCAGAACATAAAGAACCGAACTTCGAGAAGTGGGCCAATGAATTTCGCTTAATTCGTGAAAGAGACAAGAAAACAAATCAACAAATTGTGTATCTCTTGGAATGGTCCCAGAATCATTCCTTCTGGAAAAAGAATATATTGTCACCTAGTAAGTTGAGAAAGCAATGGGACAGGCTGGTGATTGAAGCCAAAGAAGAACACGAGGTGAAGAAAAATGAGCAGATTCGCAAGCATAGCGGAAGTCATGGCAGATTTGCAAAAGAGGGCTATGAAAAACTGCCAGAACCAACAAGAAAGTGGAGAGAG
>NZ_JBNLYE010000778.1:0-598 GCF_050172095.1 Bacillus sp. GMs2/2 | reverse complement strand
TAGGCATAACAACGTTATGTATGTGGAACCAATTGTGAAGAACATCGAAAAAGTTTCTATCTTATATCAAGACCCTATCACGCTAGAAAGTGACACCCTCCCACATTCTAATGAGAGAGGCTCCCACACTAAAACGGAGGAGGCTCCTACATTGAAACGTGGGACAAATACAAAGATTACTACAGAGAATACTACAGAGATTACTACAAATAAAAAGACTTCTTGTCACAAGTTTGAAACTTGCGACATGGAGCATGCCAAATTGTTATTCCAGTTAATTTTAGAAACCAATCCAGAACATAAAGAGCCGAACTTCGAGAAGTGGGCCAATGAATTCCGCTTAATTCGCGAAAGAGACAAGAAAACAAATCAACAAATTGTGTATCTCTTGGAATGGTCTCAGGATCATTCCTTCTGGAAAAAAAATATATTGTCACCTAGTAAGTTGAGAAAGCAATGGGACAGGTTAGTAATTGAAGCCAAAGAAGAACACGAGGTGAAGAAAAATGAGCAGATTCGCAAGCATAGCGGAAGTCATGGCAGATTTGCAAAAGAGGACTATGAAAAATTGCCAGAACCAACAAAAAAGTGGAGAGAA
>NZ_JBNLYE010000777.1:0-609 GCF_050172095.1 Bacillus sp. GMs2/2 | reverse complement strand
GGTATAATCGCTAAAACATGAAATAGTAACGTTAAAAGAGTAGATTGCTGGTTTTGTATAAAGTCTAATAATCCAAAATGACCGATTCCTACAAACCAGATAAAAAAGGCTAGTTTGGCCCTGTCATCAATAGGGCAACATAACTCATTATGGATAATTTGGAGAGTTAAAAGAATGAGCGTATACCAGATAAGTAACCCTAAACCAATCCATCCTAATAAATCTGGCGGCCATTCTCTCTGTATGAAAAGAATGATTATGTTCATCCACCCTAAACACCCAATACAGAGAAAAATACTGATACTCACCATTTTCATACACGTTAATCCCCAGTGTTTCATAGCTATATCGCTCCTTTTTTCGTAAAAAAATAGTAAAGTCCTAAAAGTCTAGGACTCTACTCATCTTTTTTTGGTGGCTCCAAATCATCTAAGTTATCTAAGTTTTGCGGATCAGTAGAAGGCATCCAATTTTCACTTCCCGCGGCTACAGCTCCATATTGTATATCTGGTGTATCGATTGTTTCCGCTTCTCCTTGAATCGGTTCATTTTTGCTTACTTCTTTCTCATTTACTCGTGTTAAATCAGTAGGGGAAATGGATTCCGTTG
>NZ_JBNLYE010000776.1:0-614 GCF_050172095.1 Bacillus sp. GMs2/2 | reverse complement strand
CCTGGCTTTTCTTTTTGCTTGTTATCATTCTGTATTAACAGCTCTACAAACTGTTTCGCTACTTCTTGCCCTTTATCTTGCGTATTTTCTGTTAAAACTGTTACGCGCTTTTCCAATGCTCGATTTTCTGTTTTTAGCTCTTTTACTTGTTCCGTCCATTTCTTTTCCGTTTGCTCAACTTTATGCTGTAAGGTGCGATTTTGATTCCATAACCATACACTGATACCCACTAATACAACTATGATTAAACCAACGATTCCCTGTTTCATCCCTAATCCTCGCTTTCTTTCCGCTTATTTCGGCAAATAAGGTGATGGGTCGACTTGACCAAACGTCAAAGATGTTTTGATCTCAAAGTGAAGATGTGGCCCTGTTACTTGCCCTGTTCTTCCGCAAACACCTACCTGTTGACCGACTCCAATGTTTTGACCTTCCTGTACAGTAATGGACGACATATGACCGTATAAACTCCAATATCCATTCCCATGATTAATTACAACTACGTTTCCATATCCGCCAAACCCCGAACCGGAAGCGCCAAATTTCGCCCACTCTACAACGCCACCTTTCGACGCGGCAATTGGTGTGACACCGTCTTGGCAAGAATAATCAAT
>NZ_JBNLYE010000775.1:0-641 GCF_050172095.1 Bacillus sp. GMs2/2 | reverse complement strand
GTTCAGAGCTTCGCTTACGCTAACCCCTCTCCTTAACCTTCCAGCACCGGGCAGGTGTCACCCCCTATACTTCGCCTTACGGCTTCGCAGAGAGCTGTGTTTTTGCTAAACAGTCGCTTGGGCCTATTCACTGCGGCTTTCCGTTAAGAAAGCACCCCTTCTCCCGAAGTTACGGGGTCATTTTGCCGAGTTCCTTAACCAGAGTTCTCTCGCACACCTTAGGATTCTCTCCTCGCCTACCTGTGTCGGTTTGCGGTACAGGCACCTTTTATCTCGCTAGAAGCTTTTCTTGGCAGCGGGGAATCAAAGACTTCGCTCCATAAGGAGCTTCCCCATCACAGCTCAGCCTTCACGATAAGCGGATTTGCCTACTTATCAGCCTAACTGCTTGGACGTGCACAACCAATCGCACGCTTCTTCTATCCTTCTGCGTCCCTCCATTGCTCAAACGATAAAGAGGTGGTACAGGAATATCAACCTGTTGTCCATCGCCTACGCCTGTCGGCCTCGGCTTAGGTCCTGACTAACCCTGAGCGGACGAGCCTTCCTCAGGAAACCTTAGGCATTCGGTGGACGGGATTCTCACCCGTCTTTCGCTACTCATACCGGCATTCTCACTTCTAAGCACTCCACCAGTCCTT
>NZ_JBNLYE010000774.1:0-681 GCF_050172095.1 Bacillus sp. GMs2/2 | reverse complement strand
GCTTTGAATTTTAAGTAAATGAGAAGATAATGCAACACCCTGTGCATGATTTCCAGCTGAACAAGCGATTACACCACGTTCTTTTTCTTCATTTGTTAGTTGGGAAATTTTATTAAATGCACCACGAAACTTGAATGAACCCGTTAACTGCATATTTTCTAACTTCAAATAAATTTCTCCACCGGTTTTACTGGTTAAATAGAAAGATTTAACCAAAGGCGTTTTTCTAGCATTTCCATCTAAAATTTTTTGTGCCTTTTTTATATTCCCAATGTTGAGTGGTAAAATTTCATTACTCATATTAACACTTCTTTCAATGGCTTATAATCTAACTCTAGTGTTGCACCTAAATTCTCATAAGTTATAGTACCCTTGTAAATATTTATCCCCGTCGCTAAAGCCGGTTTATTTTGGATTGCATTCTCTAATCCATTTTTAGCTATTTCTAGTAAATACTCAATATTTCCATTTGCCAACGCCATAGTTGAAGTACGCGGAGTAGCACCAGGCATATTTGGTACTGCATAATGGACTACATCATGTTTAACAAATATAGGATTATCATGAGTTGTATAATGATCGACTGTCTCTACCGTACCACCTTGATCTATTGCAATATCCACAATCACACTTCCTGGCTTCATAGATTGAACCATATACTCTTTAACAATTTTAGGAGGA
>NZ_JBNLYE010000773.1:0-681 GCF_050172095.1 Bacillus sp. GMs2/2 | reverse complement strand
ACTTTTAATTCCTAGTAAATGGGAAGATAATGCAACACCTTGTGCATGATTTCCAGCTGAACAAGCGATTACACCACGTTCTTTCTCTTCATTTGTTAGTTGGGAAATTTTATTAAATGCACCACGAAATTTGAATGAACCCGTTAACTGCATGTTTTCCAGCTTTAAATAAATTTCTCCACCCGCTTTACTAGTTAAATAGAAAGATTTAACCAAAGGTGTTTTTCGGGCATTTACATCAAGAATTTCTTTGGCTTTTTTAATGTCAGTGATATCTAACAATACGTTTTTGGTAATCATACTAACACTTCTTTCAATTCTTTAAAGTCCAAACCTAGCGTCATACCTAAATTTTCGTAGGTAATAATACCTTTATATACATTTACCCCAGATGCTAATGATGATTTATTTTGAATTGCAATTTCTAATCCATCTTTAGAAATTGCTAATAAATACTCAATATTTCCATTTGCCAACGCCATAGTTGAAGTACGTGGGGTGGCACCAGGCATATTTGGTACTGCATAATGAATTACGTCATGTTTAATAAATACAGGATTATCATGAGTTGTATAATGATCAATAGTTTCTACTGTACCACCTTGATCTATTGCGATATCCACAATGACACTTCCTGGCTTCATAGATTGAACCATATACTCTTTAACAATTTTAGGAGGG
>NZ_JBNLYE010000772.1:0-692 GCF_050172095.1 Bacillus sp. GMs2/2 | reverse complement strand
TCATTGGCAACAAAGAAATGCTCACATACACTTGAAATACGTTTTAAATCCACATTGCCACCTGAAATAACCGCTACTACTTTTTTACCCTGTACATATTTATCAACTTTGCCTGCTAGAAGAGCGGCTGTGGCTAATGCTCCCGCGCCTTCTACGACAGCTTTTCCGCGTTGCAGTAAGTCTTTCATTGCTACTTCTAATTCTTCTTCCGATACAGTTACAATATCATCTACTAGGTCTTTTACAATTTCAAAAGTTAAATTCCCTGGTATTTTTACCGCACAACCATCCGCTATTGTTGGTGCTTCATAGTGTTCTAAAATTCTCCCCGCATCATAAGAAGCTTTCATTCCATGAACATTATCTGCTTGAACCCCAATAATATTAATGGAAGGATTAAATGATTTCAGCGCTACAGCAATTCCTGAAATAATTCCTCCTCCACCAATAGGTACAATAACAGTATCAACATCCCACATATCATCCAGAATATCTAACCCAATTGTCCCTTGGCCAGCCATTACTTCTACATCATCATATGGATGTAGGTATGTTTCGCCTGTTTCTTTTATAATCTCTTCACACTTCGCTTTTGCATCATCAAATGTATCACCGTATAAAATAACTTCAGAACCATATCCTCTCGTCGCATCCACTTTAGCTTGCGGTGCAGAGGTTGGCATCACAATTTT
>NZ_JBNLYE010000771.1:0-771 GCF_050172095.1 Bacillus sp. GMs2/2 | reverse complement strand
TCCAAAGAAGAATTTATGAAAATCATTGAATTAACAGGTCTCCCAGTTAATCATATTCAAAAATTAATTGACTTAGAAAAGGCAGAACAAGAAGAAGCTAAAAGAAAAGAGTTAGAAAAGAAAAACCCGCCTTTTGTACAACTTTACAAAAGTCATATGAAAGAGATCCGATGGTTAATAACAAATCATCATTTATCAAGCAATATTTTATTTTTCTTTCTAGAAAATATGAATAATCGTAATGTAATTGTTTGTTCTCAACAATTGTTGATGGAACAATTTAATAAAGGACGTACAACAATACATAATGCAATAAAAACTTTAAAAGAACATGGATTTATTTCAGTAGCTAAAATAGGCAATGCAAATGCTTATATTATTAATCCAGAAATAGCGTTTCAAGATAGCAGAGATAAAATAAAATACGTTTCATTTGAGGGTAAAATATTAATCAATAAAAATGAAAATGAGGAATTATTTAAAGAACACAAATTCGAAAATTTAAAAGTTTTAAAAGACGAAAAGAAATAAAAAATGTTCCCTGCATACTGAAATACAGAGAACACCGTGCAGATAAGATTGAGCCCCTATTTGCATGTCTCCAGTATGCAGAAACATTTTATATAAATCAAATAAATACATTTACTGGAGGAATTTATTATGACTGCAAACCAAATGTTAGAAATGATTGTGGAGCAAAATATACAAGAATTAGCAAAAATCAAAAATCTTGAGGAGTTACATAAACATCAAGACAAATTCACTTTTGAA
>NZ_JBNLYE010000770.1:0-771 GCF_050172095.1 Bacillus sp. GMs2/2 | reverse complement strand
GCTACCCCTTAAAGAAACAAGTGTAATTCAAGAATATAGAGAAGGTGGAGCTATGCAATATTGGATTAATAAGATAGATAACAGTTGGCTGCAATAAAGGAGGATAACGTGACGAAAGATCAAGAATTTATAAATTTAGCTCTAGATTGTGAGTGTATTCTAAAACAAAATATTCCGAGCAATCCTGACGATGCTAAAAGATATCATTTAATGTTAAACGAACTTACAGGATTAAGAATGACCATAAAATCAAACCAATTAAATGAAAAATTATATTATTTATCAATTACACAGATGCTTGAAAAAGATGATCCAGAAGAAGTATTACAAGCTGTTTTAACACTAAATACATTTTATTGTAACTACTATCAACATTTATAAAATTAGTAACCCAATAAACTTGAGCCTATATTATTTATAGATAACATGGCTTATAGTGAAAGGCACTCGAAAGGGTGCCTTTTCTTTAGAAAAATTAATCTAATAAGAAAGATGGTCTTAACGTAGAGCATACGCCTTAAAATATGTCTAAATTGTGTCTGAACGTACATTTTCTTTTTTTGATATGGTGACTCCATGCCATGCCCATCAACTTAAGAACGGAAATAAAAATGAATTTTTTTCATATAGGCCTCACCATACATGCCCATCAACTTAAGAATTTCCACTACCCCCAAGTACAAAAAACGTTATTCTTTCTTAACAAGATAGATAATGATACTTACGATTTAGAGAGGTGTTTTTTTCGTCTCATTCTCTGGGTTCACTCCA
>NZ_JBNLYE010000769.1:0-809 GCF_050172095.1 Bacillus sp. GMs2/2 | reverse complement strand
GGTTCTGTTGCAAAGTTTAAAAAAATAGAGAACGGATTATAAAGTGGTGTTTGGGTTTAAGCAACCGCTACTAATTTTTGTAGCTCATTGTACGCCGAAAAGACGGAGTCTAATTCAAGACTTCGTCTCTGTTTATATATAGCCTGAATTGTTTCAATCCCTTTTATAGTACGAGAAGCCTGACGGATACTTTGGAATCCAGAAGATTTGGCAAAGCGTCGTTTTACATGTCGATGATCTTGTTCGATAAGATTATTACGATATTTGATGGTACAGTGATTGGTATGTGTATAATAATCGTCTTTCTTCAATTTTTTGAATGCACAAAGCAAAGCCGGTGCCTTGTCTGTCGTAAGAACCGATGGTTCTCCAAAAGCTTTGACGAGTCGCTTCATAAACATATAAGCCGCTTGATGATCACGAGTTCTACGAAGTTGAATATCCAAAGTATGTCCATCTCCATCAATTGCACGATACAGATAGCGCCACTCCCCTTTCACTTTGATGTAAGTCTCATCTAAATGCCAAACAGGGTGTGTCGCTTTGTTTTTCTTTTTCCAGATTTGATAAATCAAATTGCCATATTCATGAACCCAACGCATGATGGTCGTAGGATGAACGGATATGCCACGTTCTTTCAAGATTTCAGAAACATCACGATAGCTTAAAGAAAAACGACAATAATAGCCGACGGCTACCAAGATAATATTTCTCTCGAATTGTTTTCCTTTAAAATATCCCATATGGTATGCTCCTCATCTCATTTTTCCTACAGTTTAGCTCAGCTCAAAAAACTTTGCAACAGAACC
>NZ_JBNLYE010000768.1:0-838 GCF_050172095.1 Bacillus sp. GMs2/2 | reverse complement strand
GTTGGGACCTTGTCCCTGTGAGAGTAGGACGTTGCCAGGCAATCCGGAGGATTAGCTCAGCTGGGAGAGCACCTGCCTTACAAGCAGGGGGTCGGCGGTTCGATCCCGTCATCCTCCACCATTTAGCCGACTTAGCTCAATTGGTAGAGCAACTGACTTGTAATCAGTAGGTTGGGGGTTCAAGTCCTCTAGTCGGCACCAGTTTTTATTGTAAGAGCCATTAGCTCAGTTGGTAGAGCATCTGACTTTTAATCAGAGGGTCGAAGGTTCGAGTCCTTCATGGCTCACCATTTTAATTAATATGCGGGTGTGGCGGAATTGGCAGACGCACTAGACTTAGGATCTAGCGCCTTTGGCGTGGGGGTTCGACTCCCTTCACCCGCACTTTTAATAAAATATATCAAACATGTCTTGCGGAAGTAGTTCAGTGGTAGAATACAACCTTGCCAAGGTTGGGGTCGCGGGTTCGAATCCCGTCTTCCGCTCCAATTTTCAATATGACATGCCGGGGTGGCGGAACAGGCAGACGCACAGGACTTAAAATCCTGCGGTGGGTGACCACCGTGCGGGTTCGACCCCCGCCCTCGGCACCATATGCGCCCGTAGCTCAATTGGATAGAGCGTTTGACTACGGATCAAGAGGTTAGGGGTTCGACTCCTCTCGGGCGCGTTTTCTTTCGGGAAGTGGCTCAGCTTGGTAGAGCACCTGGTTTGGGACCAGGGGGTCGCAGGTTCAAATCCTGTCTTCCCGATACTTGTTTGGGGCCTTAGCTCAGCTGGGAGAGCGCCTGCCTTGCACGCAGGAGGTCAGCGGTTCGATCCCGCTAGGCTCCACCAT
>NZ_JBNLYE010000767.1:0-846 GCF_050172095.1 Bacillus sp. GMs2/2 | reverse complement strand
GATTGAAAAATCGATGGATATGTCAAAGTTGAAAACAAAAATTGATGTATCTTTTGAAGTGCCAGAGTCATCTAAAAGGTCAGTTGAAGACGCAGTGAGAAGCGTCACAACTTACGGTGTAGATGTTGAAGAAGCCTTGGAAGGAACACGGAGACAATGGGCGCTCAATAAAGATGCTTCTGACGAAGCGAATGCTGCAATTGTAAAAGGTGCTGCAACAATTGCTTCCACATATGCAGGTATTGATTTTAATGAATTAATACAAGAAGCAAACGAAATTGGTGCAACGCTAGGGATTACGAACGAAGAAGCGTTAGGTTTAGTTAATACCTTACTAAAAACTGGATTTCCACCTGAACAATTAGATATTATTGCCGAATACGGGGACCAGATGATTCAAGCTGGATTTTCAGCTAAAGAAGTCCAAGGGATCCTATCTGCAGGAATCGATACGAAAAGTTGGAATATCGATAACCTTCTAGATGGAGTCAAAGAAGGCCGTATTAAGATGGCTGAGTTTGGTGCTGGTGTAGATAAATCTATGAAAGAGGTTTTAGATAAAACAAAGATTTCGGCAGATCAGTTTGAAAAATGGGGTCAGGCAATTGCTGGTGGCGGTGAAAATGGACAAAAAGCGATGCTTGAAGCCACCAAGGCTTTGGCTGGTGTTGAAAATGCAACAGACAGAAATGTACTTGGCACGAAGATGTTCGGTACAATGTGGGAAGACCAAGGAAAGAAAATCATTGATACCATTTTAAAAGCAGAAGGAAAACAGGTGGATCTAAAAAAAGGGGTAGATGATTTACATAACACCAATTCTAAATTAGATGCGTCTCCAACTGT
>NZ_JBNLYE010000766.1:0-846 GCF_050172095.1 Bacillus sp. GMs2/2 | reverse complement strand
GCAGCTGGAGACGCATCTAATTTAGAAGTGGTGTTATGTAAATCATCTACACCTTTTTTTAAATCCACTTGTTTTCCTTCTGCTTTTAAAATGGTATCAATGATTTTCTTTCCTTGGTCTTCCCAAAGAGTACCGAACATCTTCGTGCCAAGTGCATTTCTGTCTGTTGCATTTTCAACACCAGCTAAAGCCTTAGTTGCTTCAAGCATCGCTTTTTGTCCGTTTTCACCACCACCAGCGATTGCTTGCCCCCATTTTTCAAATTGATCTGCCGAAATTTTTGTTTTATCTAAAACCTCTTGCATGGACTTATCTACACCAGCGCCAAACTCAGCCATCTTAATACGACCTTCTTTAACACCATCCAATAGGTTATCGATATTCCAACTTTTCGTATCGACCCCAGCTGACAGGATTCCTTGGACTTCTTTAGCTGAAAACCCTGCTTGAATCATTTGATCCCCATATTCAGCGATAATATCTAACTGTTCAGGTGGGAACCCTGTTTTTAGCAAGGTATTAACCAAACCTAACGCTTCTTCGTTCGTAATCCCTAGCGTTGCACCAATTTCGTTTGTTTCTTGTATTAATTCATTAAAATCAATACCTGCATATGTGGAAGCAATCGTTGCAGCACCTTTTACAATTGCAGCATTTGCTTCGTCAGAAGCATCTTTATTGAGTGCCCATTGTCTTCGTGTTCCTTCCAAGGCTTCTTCAACATCTACACCGTAAGTTGTAACGCTTCTTACTGCGTCTTCAACTGACCTTTTAGATGACTCCGGCACTTCAAAAGATACATCAATTTTTGTTTTCAACTTTGACATATCCATTGATTTTTCAATA
>NZ_JBNLYE010000765.1:0-879 GCF_050172095.1 Bacillus sp. GMs2/2 | reverse complement strand
AACTGATTATCGATACCTATGTCTAGCAATTTAAGTCCTCCCTATTCCTATTTTTGAATTACGCCCTTTTTGAGCAAGTGCATCATCTATTTTTCCGACCATGCGGTCGATATCACGATCATCCCTCACTGAAGGGTTATAAATATTAATTACAGTTGGTTCAGTAGACATTGTCGCTGCAATCCCTTCACCAATTTCACCTAATGTCTTTTTATTCAACGGTAAAACTGCTTCTCGCCCCGCTTCTCCTGCACCTTGCAACTGACCATTACTCATACCGAAAATGGTAGGTCTAGTAAAGATACCTCCTTTTGCACGCCATTGCACATCGATCCCAGATGGGAAAGTAATGTCTTTACCCAAAATATTTTTCGTACTAGTCTGCAGACTGAAGTGTGGCATTTTAGGCATTTCCGGTTTCGGAATCTTTAATTTCAAATCACTGAAAAACCCTTTGATTTTATCAATGAATCCCTTTACTTTATCTACCGCATCTTTTATCGGATCAACGATAAATCTCTTTGCTGCATCAAACTTTTCTTGCGCTGCATTTTTTACAGAATCAAATTTTTCCCTTGCTGTGTTGTACATATCATTGAACTTCTCTTTTGCAGAATTATAAGCTGAAATCACTGGATCAATAATATATTTATAAACTAAATTCCATGCCGTAAGTGTGTAAGATTGGATTTTGGCCCAATTACCTAGTATCCAATTCGCTAAATCGTTCAATTTTTCTTTCGTTGCATTCCACAATTCCTGAACAGGCTGAATGACATATTGTTTTACTAGATTCCACGCTGCGGAAGTATATGATTTCACTGTCTCCCACTGTGAATTTAACCAAGAAACAAGCGCACCGATCTGTTCTTTAACCCA
>NZ_JBNLYE010000764.1:0-880 GCF_050172095.1 Bacillus sp. GMs2/2 | reverse complement strand
GATTTTTATATCAGTTTCGTTTTCATTTTTCATAGTTTTATTTTTACTCCTTTCGTATGTTTTGAACATTAGTGTTCAAAAATATGAACAACCTATTCAATATTTTAAACAACCTATTCGTAAAAATCAATATTATTTTAAACAAGTTGTTCATCTATGTTCAGTCTAGGGTTGAACATATATGTTCAGTCTAGGGTTGAACATAGATTACTAGAAAACCCTTATAAATCAATGTTTTTGAGCTTGTACTCTCTATATCTCTTAAAGGGCTTTCCCCAATACAAGGGTCGAGTAGTATTTTTTGAGAAAAACACTCAAAAAATCTCCACTCTTTTGCCCTTGTATTGGGGAATTCGGCGGGAATTGAAATATCGCCAAGCCGAACAGACCAAAAACGGAATATAGGATTGTTCGACTTGGACTAGCAAGTATACCCGCCGAACCGCCAGTTCTATCGTTCCAAAAAATAAGCTTACTCCTTATTCATTTACGTGAAGTTCTAGGGGGCTAGCCCCCTACCCCCCAGCCAGCACTCTCACCCAAAAACAAGGAGTGCTTTTTAAAATCAAAAATACAACAAAAAAAGAAGTCTTTTGCCTATTACAGAAGACTTCTTTTTTTGTTGTATATAAAGTGAGGTCCATAAAATGAAAGAGATATAATAATTGTTGGCCTATATTAAAATATGGAATTCCATACAATAAGGTGAAAAGAAAAAACAATATGGGTAAGTGTCAATGGTAAGCGGACTTTTAGGGGACAGCGGTTTGTGCTGATCCCTAAAAGGAGCATTAAGGAATTGACACGTGCGTCCAATTTTCCATCCTCTTGGCAGTTCTCCAAAACGAATCGTTTTGGAGACGCCAACCGGCGAGGGAGT
>NZ_JBNLYE010000763.1:0-885 GCF_050172095.1 Bacillus sp. GMs2/2 | reverse complement strand
GTTTTACACTAACCCCTTGAATGCCCCCCTGGCTCACGATGATGTCCGCCACCATTTCCATGTGCATACAATTCAGCGGGCACGTCAATATGATGACCTGTATTTCCGTGAGCGGATTTAGAACCTCCACCATTTCCATGTTGACTCATATACCCTGTATTCCCATCTGCACTTCTAAAAAGTATGTAATTCATTGTGATTTCCTCCCTTTCTAAATTATATCTTCATACTAGCACAGTGTATTAGGATAAAACATCATTAAATGATTAAAAATTCAGAAATTTAAAACATTATGCAATCGCAAAAATAACAGGAACACTAACAGAATTACCCGCTTGTCGATACAATTGTGTATCTGAATTTACTTTACTTGCTCGTTCAAAAGCCGAATCTGAAAACCCTTGAAGTCGCCAAGTTTCTTTTGGTGTAAGACGTCTAATTCTAAAATCCTCTGTTAGTACTGCCTGATTGCAAGCTGTATCCAATGATTGGTAATACATGTTAAAAGACTTCACCTGAATAGTTTAATCCTAAAACTTCCTGAGCAGAATATAAAATAAGGAAGGTGATTGGGATTGGTGAAGACCATTTTAATTAGAGATGACACATTGGCGCATATAAAAAATGATTTAGTTGAAATCAGTCAGTCTAATGTAAATTCCAAAGGTTTAACTCATGTTCAAATTACTTTAAACAAAAATGAAATTATACATCTCGCGAATAAACTACAAAGTATGTTTGGAGAAGTAGATATTTGTATTCACTGTGATAAAGTGATAGATGCATTTGAAATGCCTTATCGATATAAAAGTCGCAAACAAGCACATCTCGGTTGCCATATTTATAATAATAGAGGGCGTGTATAAATTAACTCCCCATCTTTTA
>NZ_JBNLYE010000762.1:0-885 GCF_050172095.1 Bacillus sp. GMs2/2 | reverse complement strand
ACGCAACATATGTTATGATGGACAACATATATGTTTCTATTAAATCACCAGCCCCAACTGGTGGTTTCTCTTTATCATTCTTTTCCCTAAGAAAAAGGATTTTTGTTTTAGTGGCTTATAATCTGGATTCATCTTTAAAAATGCCCGTGTCTTTCTTGTTTGAACAGTAGATTTTTTCATCTCTAATTTCCTAGCTATTTCTTCTGTGGTATACCCTTCACCGACGTGCAGAATAATTGACTTTTCTTCTTCTTCAAGTACACTCGTCACTTCTTCAAATTCAATGGATAATATCGCTTCTTTTTCCACATCAATAGGAGATACTGCATAAAATTCTTTTACTGTTTCCTCATCTCGATGTAAATCAATCGAATGGATATTCATTTTATTCCTTTCCTCATGACTAAGTCGTCTACTCACCTTAAAAGGCGTTCCTTTCAAGTGAAGCTCATCACTCATTGCCCATTTCATACCTTTCATCACGTATGCATTGAATGTATCTACTCTCTCTGAATCATAATTCACACAATGCTCCCATAAATACAGATGGCCAACTTGTATTAAATCATCCAAATCCATATTGTTTATTTCTGCAATCTGTCCAGCTCTTGCGATACTTCCAAATTGTTGCTTAATCGCTGCAATCACTAAATATTTCTTTTCTTCAAATAATTCTTCCGCTGTCATTTTCTTTTACCATCCCTTCTTGTTTTTAAATGTAATAGTTTGCTATACTATAAAAGCATTCCGTTAAGGGTTCCACAATATTGGCAGTAATTTGCCTTCTTATCAATAGCATGATGACAAAAATCGCATTTTTTGTGGGCATGCTTTTTAATCAAGTAAAAATCAAGTAACCATCTCGGTACATACAATGGAATTCGT
>NZ_JBNLYE010000761.1:0-886 GCF_050172095.1 Bacillus sp. GMs2/2 | reverse complement strand
GCGAATTCCATTGTATGTACCAAGGTGGTTACTTGATTTTTACTTGATTAAAAAGCATGACCACGAAAAATGCAATTTTTGTCATCATGCTATTGATAAGAAGGCAAATTACTGCCAATATTGTGGAACCCTTAACGGAATACTTTTATAGTATAGCAAACTATTATATTTAAAAAACAAGAAGGGATGGTAAAAGAAAATGACAGCAGAAGAATTATTTGAAGAAAAGAAATATTTAGTGATTGCAGCGATTAAACAACAATTTGGAAGTATTGCAAGAGCTGGACAGATTGCAGAAATAAACAATATGGATTTGGATGATTTAATTCAAGTTGGCCATCTGTATTTATGGGAGCATTGTGTAAATTATGATCCAGAGAGAGTAGATACATTCAATGCATATGTGATGAAAGGTATGAAATGGGCAATGAGTGATGAGCTTCACTTGAAAGGAACGCCTTTTAAGGTAAGTAGACGACTTAGTCATGAGGAACGGAATAAAATGAATATTCATTCGATTGATTTGCATCGAGATGAGGAAACAGTAAACGAATTTTATGCAGTGTCTCCTATCGATGTGGAAAAAGAAGCAATATTATCCATTGAGTTTGAAGAAGTGACGAGTGTACTTGAAGAAAAAGAAAAGTCAATTATTCTGCATGTCGGTGAAGGGTATACCACAGAAGAAATAGCTAGGAAATTAGAGATGAAAAAATCTACTGTTCATACAAGAAAAACACAGGCATTTTTAAAGATAAATCCAAATTATAAGCCGATGAAACAAAAATCCTTTTTCTTAGGCAAAAGGATGGTAAAGAGAAACCACCAGTTGGGGCTGGTGATTTAATAGAAACATATATGTTGTCCATCATAACATATGTTGCGC
>NZ_JBNLYE010000760.1:0-890 GCF_050172095.1 Bacillus sp. GMs2/2 | reverse complement strand
GCCTTTATGAATAGTGCCCCACCGTGGCCCAAATGGGCTTGTAATTGTTGTTTGGGCGATAGGACGAATAAACCCTTGTGAGCTTGCTGATCCCGTATCTACAACGCTGCCTGGCTTTCCCGCTTCACAATTGAAAGTAAGTCCGCCCATTTGCGCCACAAATTTTGTTACTAATACTGGCCATAAACCATTTGTGCCATGCGGATCATTTGCGGCTCCTGGTGGTGCGTATTTCGCTCCAATTGCTTCTATGGTTGTAATCCCCATACCGATATAGTTTTTATATAAGTTTCGGGCCATAGCGTTGATTCCTTCATCTAAAGTGGCAAACTTCATGAACCCTTTCATCTGAGAACTACCAGGGTCCATGAGGCCACCAGGGTTGTTATAGTTCTTTACTGCATTAGAAGTACCGTTCCCCGTTTCCAATCTTGCAATGGCCGCTAGTAAAACGGGATCGATTTGGTTTTGTGTTCCTGCATTTAAAAAGGCTTGTGCTTTCCCTATAAAAACGCCGCCTAAATGGGGCTGTAATTCTTCTGGTGCCACTGTTTTTCCACCTGGCCGACAAACCGTCATTCCATTACTTGGGATGGTTGCTGGCGCTTCCTCTTCTTTTTTGCCAATGCCTTGCGCCAAAACGATAAATAAAATAAATCCAATACAGACAAACAATCCTATTGTGAAAGTAGAACTTCCAAAAAGAAGTTTTAGTAACCAGGATTTCTTTTTCTTCTTTTTTTGTTCTTGTGCAATCTCTTCTTGTACCGTTTTATCTACAACTTCTTTTATTTCTGGTCTCATATCATCCCTCCCCCCCTTACAACATGTATCAAGATTGATTGGAATACTTTCGAACAATCAGCCCATATATAAGGGCTAAAAGAATG
>NZ_JBNLYE010000759.1:0-892 GCF_050172095.1 Bacillus sp. GMs2/2 | reverse complement strand
ACCTTTATGAATAGTGCCCCACCGTGGCCCAAATGGGCTTGTAATCGTTGTTTGAGCGATTGGACGAATAAACCCTTGTGAGCTTGCTGATCCAGTATCTACAACGCCGCCTGGCTTTCCCGCTTCACAATTAAAAGTAAGGCCGCCCATTTGCGTCACAAATTTTGTTACTAATACAGGCCATAAACCATTTGTACCATGCGGATCATTTGCGGCGCCTGGTGGCGCGTATTTAGCGCCTATTGCTTCTATGGTTGTAATCCCCATACCGATATAGTTTTTATATAAGTTTCGCGCCATAGCGTTGATTCCCTCATCTAAAGTGGCGAACTTCATGAATCCTTTCATTTGTGAACTACTAGGGTCCATGAGACCACCAGGGTTGTTATAGTTCTTTACTGCGTTAGAAGTACCGTTCCCCGTTTCCAATTTTGCAATGGCCGCTAGTAAAACGGGATCGATTTGGTTTTGTGTTCCTGCATTTAAAAAGGCTTGTGCTTTCCCTGTAAAAACGCCGCCTAAATGGGGTTGTAATTCTTCTGGTGCCACTGATTTTCCACCTGGCCGACAAACCGTCATTCCATTACTTGGGATGGTTGCTGGTGCTTCCTCTTCTTTTTTGCCAATTCCTTGCCCCAAAACAATAAATAAAAGAAATCCAATACAAACGAACAGCCCTATTGTGAAAGTAGAACTTCCAAAAAGAAATGTCAGTAACCAGGATTTCTTTTTCTTCTTCTTTTTTTGTTCTTGTGCAATCTCTTCTTGTACTGTTTTGTCTACAACTTCTTTTATTTCTGGTCTCATATCATCCCTCCCCCCTTACAACATGTATCAAGATTGATTGGAATATTTTCGAACAATCAGCCCATATGTAAGGGCCAAAAGAATA
>NZ_JBNLYE010000758.1:0-901 GCF_050172095.1 Bacillus sp. GMs2/2 | reverse complement strand
CCTCATTTCGCATGACTACACCTCTCTCTAACTATTCCTTTTCACGCGTCTAGGCGGTCTTCTTTGACGTTTTACTTTGTTCCTGTGTTTTTTATTTCCTTTAGGCTTTATTGGCTCTAATTCTTCGATTCTAGCATCCGTTTTGATCACATATTCTTGAAAACCGCTTGTCAATTGTGAAAGCATCCCGTATAGGCCTACACCATTTTCCTCTGCTTCTTTTGGAATAACTAAACCATAATGCGTAGGAATTGCATCTGTAGTAATTGTCGGTTCTCCTTCTTTACGATTCATACGCATTTCATAGAGTTTTGGAATGTCCGTTTTCAGATTATACTGTTTAATATCCCAAGCCATTACGGTTTCCAATACACTACGTGTAATTGGTCTAATATTGGTTTTATAAGTTTCTTTAGAAGAAACTTTGAAGTCCGAGGCAATTACGCCTTGATAATATGTCCCAAGAGCGGTTTTCACTTGAATATAGCCATTTTCCCAACTCGAATTTCGTATCATCGCACTTGGGAGCATAATGTCTGTATCTCCTCCAGATGAAGTCCCAATACTTGCAATCCAATTATCATTCCGATAAAAGCGGAACTGATCTTTAACTTTAAACCTCATTTCACTTTGAGCATCTAAGACAATCATTTTATCAGCGTCAAGCATTGCGTTTCCTGTTTGCGAAAAGTATAAAGAAGCTGCATTCAAGTATCCATTGCCATCGAGCCCTTTTGTAATACCGATTCCACCAGATTTCACACTTGCATCTGAGAATTGGTATACCATAATCGCACCATTTGCCCCTGTGGCATCTGAATCTCCACCTAAAATAAAAGTGGGCTGTATTTCACCTCTACTATTTTTATAATACCCAATAAAGGCTCTTACTTTCGAGGAT
>NZ_JBNLYE010000757.1:0-901 GCF_050172095.1 Bacillus sp. GMs2/2 | reverse complement strand
GTCCTCGAGAGTAAGGGCCTTTATTGGGTATTACAAAAATAGTAGAGGTGAAATACAGCCCACTTTTATTTTAGGTGGGGATTCAGATGCCACAGGGGCAAATGGTGCGATTATGGTATACCAATTCTCAGATGCAAGTGTGAAGTCTGGTGGAATCGGCATTACAAAAGGGCTCGATGGCAATGGATACTTGAATGCAGCTTCTTTATACTTTTCACAAACAGGAAATGCAATGCTTGACGCTGATAAAATGATTGTCTTAGATGCTCAAAGTGAAATGAGGTTTAAAGTCAAAGATCAGTTCCGCTTTTATCGGAATGACAATTGGATTGCAAGTATTGGGACTTCATCCGGAGGAGATACAGACATTATGCTCCCAAGTGCGATGATACGGAATTCGAGTTGGGAAAATGGCTATATTCAAGTGAAAACCGCTCTTGGGACATATTATCAAGGCATAATTGCTTCGGACTTCAAAGTTTCTTCTAAAGAAACCTATAAAACCAATATTAGACCAATTACACGTAGTGTATTGGAAACTGTAATGGCTTGGGATATTAAACAGTATAATTTGAAAACGGACATTCCAAAACTCTATGAAATGCGTATGAATCGCAAAGAAGGAGAACCGACAATTACTACAGATGCAATTCCTACGCATTATGGTTTAGTTATTCCAAAAGAAGCAGAGGGAAATGGTGTAGGTTTATATGGAATGCTTTCGCAACTAACAAAAGGTTTCCAAGAATATGTGACAAAAACGGATGCTAGAATTGAAGAATTAGAGCCGATAAAGCCTAAAGGAAATATAAAACACAGGAACAAAGTAAAACGTCAAAGAAGACCGCCTAGACGCTTGAAAAGGAATAGTTAGAGAGAGGTGTAGTCATGCGAAATGAGG
>NZ_JBNLYE010000756.1:0-905 GCF_050172095.1 Bacillus sp. GMs2/2 | reverse complement strand
GTTGCTACTGCTTTTACTAGTTCTGGTGTGAATTGTGTATGCCATTTTCCCTTTACCTGTGCATCTTCCACTTCATCCGCTAATGCTTCGTAATAAAATTCCCCGTTACTATCTTTAAGGGCTGTAAACTCTAACTCTGTTTCTGCTACTTCATCTGACCCGTTTTCCACTTTAAATTTAAATCCTGTTGTAGATGCACAATTAGAGAAGGCAACGAATTTTTTGAACTCCGAAAATTCATCAACGACGTCAGCAGTTAAAACAAAGGATTCTCCCTTTGATGTGGTACCGTATGACCATACACCCGCTTTTAACCCATCTGTTTTAATTCCGAAAAGCCTTCTAAGTACATCTACACGTAAATGACCAGAAAGAGTCATATTCATTTTAGTAGGCTTAGAGATTTTTTTAACTTCTACACCCTCGCATTTTTTTACTTTCTCGAGCATTTCTGTTTCGCCTTCGATGGTTCCAACACAACCGAAATTTGTACCCACTTGTTGGATCCCACCTTTAATAAATTGAATACCTACGTTTGTAAATGTCATGGAATCAAATTCTTCAATAATTTTTGCCATTATAATTAACCTCCCATTGTTTGATTGATAACTTTATCTAATTCTATATTTAAACGTTCTGCTATCTTTGGAGTAGCGGTTTGCAAACCGTGCTCTAAGATTTTTTCTGGTGCGTTTTTCTTCGAAGTCCCTATCCCTAAATCTGGATACTTCAAATAATTAAATCTGGGCGTTGGACGAATTGTAAAACCAAGGTTCAATTTGCTATTCGTTAAAGATTTTTGATCTTTGGCATGTCGTTTATTTCTCACACGCCCTTTCCATGTAGAAACCGGAATTTTAGGTTGAATGGACTCGACTGCAAGATTCACACCATCACTATGCAAA
>NZ_JBNLYE010000755.1:0-911 GCF_050172095.1 Bacillus sp. GMs2/2 | reverse complement strand
GCAGTTGCAATACCACCACCAGCTGCTAAACCACCGATAACATTCTCTAATCCTACTTTCAGCCCTTCAAACTTCTTCTCCGTTCTACCAGCTTCTTGTTGTAAATCTCGCAATTCATTACGTACTTGTTGTATGGAGTTTCCAGCATCTACAGAGCGAAGGACACGTTGTAGCTTTTCAATGTCTGTTTCTGCCCCTAACGCTTCGTGCCCGATACGTTTAAGAGCCTCATCTAGTTGAGAAGATGAGGCTGTACCTTGCTTAATTGCTGATGTTAAATGTCCGCCCAATGCATTTGCAAACTGATCTACACTTGTTCCAGTCGCTTCAAAAAAAGTATCCAATTGCCTTGTTGCATCTGCCGCCCTTTTTGTTTCAATTTCTTGCTCTTTCAGACTACGATTTGTCGTTTCAATTTGATTCTTTAGTTGTTGTTCTGCTGTACTTAATTGTAATAATTTTGTTTCTAGTTTATTCACTTCACTAGAATTTTCACCATACTGCGATTTGGCAGCTGCTAACTGTTGGGCACAGTTTCTCGTTTGCTGCGATGCATTTTGCTGTACTTGACTGAGGTATTGAAGCTTCGCACCCAATTTCTCGGATTCTGTAGCATGATTACCTAAGGATGCACGTTGTAAATCATATTCAGCACGTAGCTTTGTTGATTGATTTACAAGTTTAGTTTCTTCTGCGCCTAATGTAGTAAGAGCTTGTGCCGTACTGCTATTTTGCTGCGCTAATCGTTGTAAGGCGGTTTCAGTTTCTTTCATCTGATTTGAAAATTTTTGTTCAGCAATTTGGGCATTACCAAGCTGACGAGATAGTTTTTCAACTTCAGTAGAATTTTCACCATACATGGCCTTTGCCTTACTTAATTGTTGTTCCGTTGCGGCTACCTTTTGCGCAGC
>NZ_JBNLYE010000754.1:0-989 GCF_050172095.1 Bacillus sp. GMs2/2 | reverse complement strand
GGTACTTCAATGAACATGAATGCAAATGAAGTCATTGCCAATCGTGCTCTTGAATTATTAGGAATGGAAAAGGGAGACTATCATTATATTAGTCCAAATAGTCATGTAAATATGGCCCAATCAACAAATGATGCATTCCCAACGGCGATTCATATCGCAACGTTAAATGCATTAGAAGGCTTATTACAAACGATGGGTTATATGCATGATGTATTTGAATTAAAAGCAGAACAGTTTGACCATGTTATTAAAATGGGTCGTACACATTTACAAGATGCGGTGCCAATTCGTCTTGGACAAGAGTTTAAAGCATACTCTCGCGTACTTGAACGTGATATGAAACGAATTCAACAATCGCGTCAACATTTATATGAAGTAAATATGGGGGCAACTGCAGTTGGTACAGGCTTAAATGCAGATCCAGAATATATTGAAGCAGTTGTAAAACATTTAGCTGCAATTAGTGAATTACCGCTTGTTGGTGCAGAAGATTTAGTAGATGCGACGCAAAATACGGATGCTTATACTGAAGTATCTGCAGCGCTTAAAGTATGTATGATGAATATGTCTAAAATTGCGAATGACCTTCGCTTAATGGCATCAGGTCCGCGTGTTGGTTTAGCGGAAATTATGTTACCAGCTCGTCAACCAGGTTCATCTATTATGCCAGGGAAAGTAAACCCTGTTATGCCAGAAGTAATTAATCAAATTGCGTTCCAAGTAATTGGTAATGACCATACAATTTGCCTTGCTTCAGAAGCAGGACAATTAGAATTAAACGTTATGGAACCAGTACTTGTTTTCAACTTACTTCAATCGATTAGCATTATGAATAACGGTTTCCGTGCCTTTACAGATAATTGCTTAAAAGGAATTGAAGCGAATGAAGATCGCTTAAAAGAGTATGTTGAGAAAAGTGTAGGAATTATTACAGCCGTGAACCCTCATATCGGTTATGAAGCAGCAGCTCGCGTTGCGAAAGAAGCAAT
>NZ_JBNLYE010000753.1:0-1001 GCF_050172095.1 Bacillus sp. GMs2/2 | reverse complement strand
CCTGTCCATCCTTTGAATCGCATATACATATACATACCCGCTGTTGTGAAAATAATAAATAAGAGAGCGATTAAATAGCTATATTTCCATTCTAGTTCAGGCATGTATTTAAAATTCATACCCCATAATGCTCCTAAGGCTGTCAAAGGCGTACTCACAGCAGTTAATACAGTAAGAGCTTTCATAATTTCATTCCCACGATGAGAAGAAACAACTTCTTGCAAATGAATCATCGTGTCTAATTCTTCTTGGTACTCTTTAACAAGTTGTAATCCACGCTCTAATTTTACGTGTGTTTGTTTATAACAAAGGGTGTTTGTTAGTTTTTCTAACCAAGCTTCCTCCAAGCCTTGTAACACTTCTTGTATTAAGCGAAACACATGTGTGTTCATAAATAATTCATGACGAATATGATAAATCCTTTCTAAAACTGCTATGTTATTATGATGATAAAAATCCCATAACACATTTCTGAAATTGTTTTCAAAATAGTCAACCTTTCGTAAATAGTGAGATATAAATATCGATAAGATGGCACATAGTCCTTCAGCGGAACTATTACAATTTTTTATACCTACAGGGAAATTATGTATTAATTCTTGAAAATCTTCTTCCTCTTTTTCTTGGACCGTTATCAGTATCCCATGAGCTACGAAATAATGAAGAAATTTTTGAATTTTGGCGTCCTTTTTATCTTGATCATATAAAAACGAACCATATACACAAGTTTGACTTGGTGATAACGTATAAACATATAATCCATTTTCACAAGGAGAACTTATTTTCTTTACAAATTGAGAGAAATAAGATGTTACATCACGGGGGATTATAGAAGAAATTTCTTCAAGCTCACTAGTTTTCACATGATACCAACTCCATTTCGTCATTTTTATGCATTCCATATTATTCTTCCTTTCTAAATAGTTTTATGTTTGATCGAATCATATCCGTAATATGAAATTTGTATGTAGGTATCCATATCTTGGAGGAAAAGTTTTTAA
>NZ_JBNLYE010000752.1:0-1002 GCF_050172095.1 Bacillus sp. GMs2/2 | reverse complement strand
TATTTTTCTCTGCCCCATCTACATTTGTAAATGCTGCACAGTGTACAATTACATCTGGCTTTAACCTATCAAGATAAGAGCTAACTTTTATTTTATTTGTAATATCTAACGTGGTTCGATTCACACCATATAGCTCATGATGTGTTCTGCTGAGTACTTGCATTAAAGTTTGTCCTAGTTGTCCATCTACTCCCGTTATCAGTATCTTCATTTTAAAATTCCTCGTTTAACTTATGTAATTTTTAGTTAATAAAATTCATTCCCACCAAGTAGGGTTATCTATATACCACTTAATTGTTTGAGTGAGTCCAGCATCAAATAGATAGTTTGGTTTCCAACCTAATTCTTCTTTCAGCTTAGTAGCATCCATGGCGTAACGTCGATCATGTCCTAAGCGATCTGAGATAAATGTAATTTGCGATTGATCTTTATTTAGGAATTTGATTATTTTTTGTACAATATCTAGATTTGTATATTCATTATCTCCTCCGATGTTATAAATGTGCCCATCTGCTCCACCATGAAGAACTAAATCAATAGCTACACAGTGATCCTCTACATGAAGCCAATCTCTTATATGTAATCCATCACCGTATAGAGGAATATCTTTATTATTTAACGCATGAGTTATTGTTAATGGTATTAATTTTTCCGTGAACTGATAGGGACCATAATTATTGGAACAACGAGTTATATTCATAGGTAAACCGAATGTCTCATGATACGCTCGTACCATTAAGTCCGCACTAGCTTTACTTGCACTATAAGGACTATTAGGAGCTATTATTGAATGCTCTGTAAACGCACCTGTTTGAGATAATGTTCCATATACTTCATCTGTAGAAATTTGTACAAACTTTTTCACTTTTGTTTTATATGCTGATTGTAATAAGGCTTGTGTACCTAATATGTTAGTTTGAACAAAGATATGGGGATTTTTAATACTTCTATCAACGTGAGATTCTGCTGCAAAATTTAATACATAATCAAATTTCTCTTTTT
>NZ_JBNLYE010000751.1:0-1002 GCF_050172095.1 Bacillus sp. GMs2/2 | reverse complement strand
ATTTAACTGACCAACAATATTCAACTTCTCTTTAAAAATAACTTAGATACAAAAAAGCTACGTTTTATATAGGATAAAAAAATTATCTTACGCAAAGGAGCTTGATTATTTGTGAATTACCAAAATGATAATAACTCTAACATTCACAAACCTTGCACTTGTCCATCCCCCACGGCTAACAGTTTAAATGTTGTTCAAACTACCCCATCAATAGTTTCTGTAAATTCTGCGATTCCACTAGATACCGTGGTAAATTCTAATGGTACGGCAATCTCATTCACACCACCAACAACTGTTTTACTTGAAGGTGGAAGAACCTATTTGGCAATCTATGAAGTGCAAGTTATCATTCAACCAGGAGGTAATTCGGCAGGTATCACTATGTATTTGAATAATAATCCAATCATTGGCTCTGGTACTTCTTTGGGATATACTGCAGGATTCACTTCTGTATCAGCACCCGCTATTTTCACTACACCTTTAGGTATAACAAGTACTCTTACTGTTAATGTAGGACCATATTCTAATACATTAAATACGTTGGGCTTAACTCTTGCTGTTGTAGCATTAACATAGTAAAATCTAATACTTTCTAAAATAAAATTCTTTGTTCTTCGACTGCCATTTTGAGTTAGCCGCTAAGAAACCGCTATAACTACATATAAAAAATATTATTTGGATCGATAGTACTGGGTGACTCGGCTGACAGAATTGCTGAGTCACCTTTTTTTCTAAAATAACGCTTTTGTTGATTTTATAAAGTGAAACTTTAATAATTGGTGGAGTGTTTATCCCCACTTATTATTAGTTGAACCAATCGAGCTTTTATTGGCAGTTAATGCCTCACTTAACTTCTTTGCTTCCGCTGAATTTTGAGGTGGGGATCTTAATGCGGGATAAATTTAATAGCTTGTATATTTTACTTTGTAACTTTCATTTCTCCTCCTATGATTACAATCTTTATTAGTAATTAAGCATTGATTATACGTCCTCTAAGAACAT
>NZ_JBNLYE010000750.1:0-1005 GCF_050172095.1 Bacillus sp. GMs2/2 | reverse complement strand
GGCTATTTAATAAAAGAATTTCAAAAAACTAGGAAACGAACACTTGGAATTTCACTAGAATTTTTAGTTCTTTTCTGGTCAATATGGAGAATATCAACTCTCATAATCTAATTTATAAAACATGAATTCCTTCGAATGAAGTGAAACTTTAATCAGTGGGAGTTTTATTCATCCCCCACTGATTATTAGTTAAACCAATCGGGATTTTACGGGATAAATTTACCAGTATTTTTACCACAACATTCATGTTAAAATCCCTTGTGAGTACGACATAACTCAACCTTATGAAGCTCCGCAGCTTTTATCGCGGAGCTTTTTTTATTTAAATTAACGCTTTTGTTCACTTTTTTGATACATTTACGAAACATTCATATGTTACGTTATATAAGTCCTTTTTTAAATCATATTCATTCTAGCAAAAAGTCCTAGTCCCCCTAGGACTTTTTGCATTCAAATAATGAATTGTCTTTTTTCTCAATAACCGAAGCTATTTAACGTGTTAAAATAATAATTGGACTGGCATCCAATACCATATTACAATGGAGCAAATCGCAAGAAGGCACCTTAGAGTGTCTTTTTTGTACATAAAAAAATCTTACCATCTTATAGAAACGATAAGCCCTTTAAAACAATAATTGCAACTATATTAACTTTACATTACATTAAGGTTAGAGAATGTTCTTATATTAATAAAGTGCTAAATAGTAGGTGAAAAAATGGAATTTAACGATTTGGGTATTACCATTAAAGAACTTAGAATTAAAAAAAATATATCACAATCCGACTTATGTCACGGAATATGTTCACAAAGTCAAATTAGTAAGATCGAAAAAGGTGTGATTTATCCATCTAGCATATTGTTATATCAATTATCAGAAAGACTCGGTGTTGATCCAAATAGTATATTTGCACTAACTCAAAACAAGAAATTAAAATATACAGAAAATGTAAAATACGTAATGAGGGATTGCATAAGGCAACATCAATATAAAGAGCTTTATGAAA
>NZ_JBNLYE010000749.1:0-1009 GCF_050172095.1 Bacillus sp. GMs2/2 | reverse complement strand
ATAATGTATTTTATTTCTAAAGATACTTAAGCGTTCATCAAATTATAGGAGGTTTTCTCAATTGCTAATACAAGCAGTTGCTATAGAGGAGATTTATCAAGAAATCTTAGATGGAAAGAGAAGTCGTTTTCCTGCAAATACATGGAAGGAAGATACTGATAATGAACTCGCTCGAAGAGTAATAAAATATTTAATTGAAACAATTTTAAAATGGGATGATGAGGAAATTAGAAAGAAGTGGAATACACCATTATTGGTGAAGTACAGACTACGTGGCTTGCTTAATCATAGTTATGATAATAGCCCCTATAAGGCCATCGATCATTTATATCCGGGACGTTTTAAAGAGTGGGAATTTGGTATGGCTCCTTTAAACTTTTGGACTAAAGAAAAGGCTTTACAAGCACTAAAATGGACTATTGAAGAGAAAGAGCAGTTATCTAGAGAAACGCTTTTGAAATTGTACGGAAAAAAATGGTTAGAACAAAACAAGCTTGCTTCACCTCTAAATATATTTTGGAAGGGTAGTCCCTATTCAATGCTTAGTGATTTGTATCCGGGGCGTTTCAAAGAGTGGGAATTTGCTATGACACCTAATAATTTCTGGACTAAGGAAAGAGCCTTAGAAGCGCTAAGATGGACTATTGAGGAGAAAGAAAAGCTATCCAGCCAACAAATAATTGATTTTTATAATATAAAATGGCTAATTGCTAATAAATTAGCATCAGCTTGTAAATTAATCTGGAATGACAGCCCATATAGAATGATTAATGATTTGTATCCAGGGCGTTTTAAAGAGTGGGAATTCGCTATAACACCTAATCATTTCTGGACTAAGAAAAAAGCTTTAGAAGCATTAAAATGGACTATTGAAGAGAAAGAAAGACTGACAGAAAATGAGCTTTTAAGTATATATAGTCAAAAATGGTTAATAAAACATAAGTTATGGACACCATTAAAAAGATATTGGAATGGTAGTCCTTATTCAATGCTTAACGATTTATATCCC
>NZ_JBNLYE010000748.1:0-1016 GCF_050172095.1 Bacillus sp. GMs2/2 | reverse complement strand
AAACCACAACCAGAGAAGCCACAAACACCACAGGTTATTGAAAAACCTGTACCAACACCAGAGAAACCACAACACATTGTAAAACAACAACCTAAGAAAGTAGAAAGTCATTTACCAACAACAGGGGGCAAGGCTGAAAATCCATATTGGAAATGGATTGGTGCTACATTTGTCGTTCTTGGTAGTATCCTAGCTGTTTACGCATTTAGAAAACGTAAGAATCAAGAAGTTTAAAAAACTCTCAACTGATAAGGGAGGGCGGGATCAAATGTGCATATTTGATGTACATTATCAAATCAATGATAGGAAATATATGAAATCATATTTACTTGCATTGGTGGAAGATGGGTTTCAGTTGCGAAAAAATATCCAACATGTTCTGTTCAAAGAGCACCAACAAGAAATTACGATCCTTTCTACAGATTTAGAAGAATTAGATTTAGTAGCTTCATAATGAATGAAACCTCTTAGATGTACAGAATATTTCTATTTAGCAATATAGAAAGATAAAACAATACAGGAGGATTTCTTATGAAACCAATTAAGCATATGCGAAGTAAACGCGGTTTTTATATCGGTCGAGTTCCTCATACAACACATACACCTTCAACAAATAAGCGTACAGAAGAATGGGCGGGAAGAATGGGAAAAAGCATGATTTTCTCTTCTCTCTTGGTCACGCTAGACCCTTACAAAAAAGCGCGCAAATCATAATATTCATGGGAGGACATTCTTTCACTGAATATCCTCCCCGTTTAAAAGGAGGAAGCAAGATGGGAAAACAAGCGTATCAAAATCGTCAAGAATGCTGGGAAACGTTCTGGAAAGAACAAGTAATGATAAATGGTGAATTAGATATTGAACAAGTGAAACAAGAACTCTTCAACTATAAAACACTCTTAGATCAAATTAACAAACCTCAAAACGGGATCATGCAACCTCAAATTCTGATTCAACTAGCCGCTGAAGAACGAACACAAAAGCATCGTGAAAAATTAGTAGCCCTTGCATAAGGC
>NZ_JBNLYE010000747.1:0-1020 GCF_050172095.1 Bacillus sp. GMs2/2 | reverse complement strand
AATATATTCTATATAATAAAATGTAATAAGGCTTCTATGAATCTCATAGAATACCTTACCCCTAATAAAAAAGAAAAAAGAATCCATTTGGATTCTTTTTTCTTTTTTAATTACATTACATATTTATATAAAGCATGTGCCACACCATGTTCTTCATTTGATAACGTTTCGTATTTACACATTGCTTTTATTTCTTCTACTGCATTCCCCATTGCAATTGATATGTTCGCTTTTTCCATCATAGAAACATCGTTTAGCCCATCACCTATCGCTACAGTGTTTTCAACTGGAATATTAAGATGTTCTGCTAAAGTATATAATCCATTCCCTTTTTGAGCATCTCGATGATTAATCTCTAAATTGTGCCAATATGAAGATGTAATTGCTAAATCTGTATTATGAAGAAATGTTTCTTTGAGTTTTTTTAATTTCTCAATTTCATAAGAAAATGGTAATAGTTTATGCACATGTATATCTGTTTCTACAATTGGTTTACAACTTTCCGCACTATGAAACGCTGTATGCTCAAGATATAATGCTGCGATTGTTTCTAACTCTTTCAAGTCGAAATTTTCTTTTGAATTCTTCACATGCTCAATTTCATTACGTACACTCTCTACTCCATAATCCGGTACATACACACCTTTATCAGTATAGAGCTGATAATATAAACCATTCTCTTCAAGATATTCTACAATTTCAAGTGCCTGCATATTTTGAATTGGATATCTCTTCATCATTTTTTTATCTTTATATATAAGAGCACCATTTTCCGCAATGATTGGACACTCTAAATCAACTTCTAACAATAATCGCTCAATGTCAACAATTGAACGTCCTGTACAAATTGCTACAACATGGCCAGCTTCTTGACATGTTCGAATTGCTTCTGCATTTTCTTTACTTATCATTTTATTCCCCGAAAGAAGAGTTCCATCTAAATCAATTGCGATTAATTTCATTATTTCTTCACCACTTTCTATAAATACACAAGTTCTAATTAATTATTAGGTATCGTTT
>NZ_JBNLYE010000746.1:0-1022 GCF_050172095.1 Bacillus sp. GMs2/2 | reverse complement strand
TCGTTTTTTTGCTCTTCAATAATAAATTTAGAAAGCAATTCTGTTAATGCATTCACCTTTTCTTTCATCTTGTTAGATTGATTTGAAATTTCTTGAATTGAAACTGCTTGTAATTGAATTGATTGTACTGTTTGAATTGTTTCTCTTTCTATTTGTGTTGAAGTATCAGATACTAGTGAAAGAGACGCATTTACTTCTTCTGTACCGGCAGACATCTCCTCTGTTGCTGCAGAGACTTCTTGAATTTGACTTGTGATTTTGTCAATATCTCTCATAATAGATGAGAATGTTTGATCTGCTTGGTGGGCTGCTTCCTTTCCTTCTGCTGCCTTTTGTTCTCCTTTTTGCATGACATGAACTGTGTCTTGAGTATCTTGTTGAATAGATTTGACTAAATGGTTAATTTCATTCGCGGATTCTTTAGACTTTTCAGCCAAATCCCTCACTTCTGCTGCAACCACTGCAAACCCTTTCCCATTCTCTCCAGCACGTGCTGCTTCAATAGCAGCATTTAAGGCAAGAAGGTTAGTTTGCTCGGCAATATTAGTAATTGCATCCAAGGCTGTATCAATCTGTTGTGTACGTGTAACAAGTCTATCTATTACTTTTGATGTTTCCTCCACGACATCATGAACACTGTTCATTTGAAGAATTGAGTGCTTTATCACATCACTACCAATGTGTATTTGTTCTGTAGTAGTTACTGCTACCTCAGCAACCACAGCTGAAGACTCAGCTACTGTTTGCACACCAATTGTTATTTCATCCATTGAAGATGAACTCTCTTGAATACTAGTTACCTGTCCTGCTATTTTTTCTTTTACTTCAGAAATCGTCTGAACAACCTCATTCGAAATATTAGATGCTCGCTTTGTATCTTGTAAAACACCATCTGTAGAAGAAATAACTTCTTGTGTTGTCGATTTAACACTTGCAATTAATTGTTGTAGATTATCTAACATACTATTAAAAGACTGTACAATATTTCCTATCTCATTATTTGCTTTATAAGAAGTACGTAT
>NZ_JBNLYE010000745.1:0-1022 GCF_050172095.1 Bacillus sp. GMs2/2 | reverse complement strand
CATTTGTTTTCTTATATCCATTCATGTTTTGAATATATTTCTCCTTATTTGTATACAACTTATTTACTGCATGTATAAATGTATTCGTACTTACTCTGTCTTGGAGTATAACTTCAGCATATCCTTGCCGTGAAAAATATTCAGCATTTAAAACTTGATCTCCCCTACTGGAACTGTTAGTTAACGGGATAAGCAACATCGGTTTCTTCAAAAATAACAATTCAGAAATAGCAGTAGAACCCGCTCTAGAAACTACAACACTTGCCATATTTAGTATATGCGGCAACTCGTCGCCTATATATTCAAATTGCATATACCCCTCCATGCCAATAGATGAGTCTACCTTCCCTTTACCACATATATGAATAATATTAAAGTTTAATAGTATTGTATCTAAACATTCCCTTACCATATCATTTATCCACTTAGCACCTTGACTCCCACCCATAATTAATAATACTGGTTTATCTTGCTGAAATTCACAATATCTTCTTCCTCGTAATACGTTACCCTTCTCAATTTCTTCCCTTACAATTGGTCCTACATAAACCTTCTTCTCATTCCTTACATTTTCTCCTGTCTGAGGAAATGTTGTGCATAGCTTTGTAGCAAAAGGTAATGCTATTTTATTGGCAAGTCCTAATGTGCTATCTGGTTCACGTATAATTATAGGCACACGATTTAACCATGCTCCTATAGCTACAGGAACTGAAACAAATCCTCCTGCTGAAAAGATAACGTCAGGCTTTGTTTTCTTAATTAATTTATAACTTTGTAAACAACCTCGTATAATTTTAAAAGGATCTTTAAAATTTTCCCAATCCCAATATCTCCTAAGCTTGCCCGTTGAAACACTATTGTATTTAACATTTTGCACTAATGATTTTTCAATTCCATTTTTGGATCCAATATACTCGACTCTCCAGCCTTTCTCTATAAATTTAGGAATTAATACAATATTAATCATAACGTGTCCGGCTGTACCGCCCCCAGTAAAAAGAATCGTTTTGCTCATAACTTAT
>NZ_JBNLYE010000744.1:0-1024 GCF_050172095.1 Bacillus sp. GMs2/2 | reverse complement strand
TTTCCTTTTCATAGATGCTAAAATTATATATGCAGCTGCTAATATAAATGGAAAAAAGGAGATAATGGAGTATGGAAAGTAAAGTGGAACGCTATGTCGAAAATTATGTTGTAACGAAAAATACGATGGCCTTACTTCCTGTTATTCTAAGTGAAAAGAAAATTGTTACGCGAGTCGTTGAAATGAATGATTCTTTTTTCGTATTTCAAAAACCTCTAGATATTATAGAAAGAAGTTGCCGCAAGCATGGCTCTAGTTTCTTAGGCAGAAAAGAAGGAACGAAAGAGTTAACTCATATTACACATAAAGCACCGATTGCGATTAGTCCAGCAGATCAACTTTATTTTTTCCCTACCTATTCTTACTCTAGAAAAGAGTGCGCGTGGTTGTCTCATTTTTATATTGAAAGTAATAAAGAATTAAAAGATGGAAATCTTATTATTAGATTTATAAATGGCTTTGCTGTGAAATTAGAAATATCAAAAACTAGTTTTGAAAATCAACAAAATCGTACAGCGAAATTACGTACTGAATATGAAGATCGTAGGAAAAAACAAGGGAATCCTTGTTTTAAAGAGGTCGATAAAAAAGAGGAATCAACATTAAGACCCGCTTATGAGAAGGTGTATTTTGTTAGAGAAGAAGAAGTGTAATATAGAAAAAGCTGCCTCTAGAATGTTGCTTTAAGCGGCATTCTAGGACAGCTTTTTTGCTATTTAAATATTAATAAGTTTCTTCCTTACGGGCAGCATCCATCATAATGAAGATAGCTGATAAAATATGCAAAATCATTCCTACAAACGGAATCCATGCAAGGCAAGAAGTTACAATTCCTAGCACATTACCGTTAGCGCTCATATTAGCTTTTTTAGCCAATACTAAAGTAACAATATGTAATACTAGCATGAAAAGAAGTGGTAACCAAAGTAAAGAAACAACAATAGTTCCTCCGAGTACAGGTATTCCCAGTAAAGCCTCTAAGGCACCAGTAACCCATTTTAATAATTTTACTGTGTCTTTCAAA
>NZ_JBNLYE010000742.1:0-1067 GCF_050172095.1 Bacillus sp. GMs2/2 | reverse complement strand
CAAATTACTTATAAACTCTTTATGACTACATCTCTCATTTTATTATCCTTTGCAGTATTGATTTATTTAACTTTATACTTCTTTCTTCCGACGTTTTATGAGCAATATAAAACAGATCAACTTCAAACAGGGATAAACGAAATCATTGATAAATCTAAAAATCTTATGTTTCAAGATGCGATACCACTTTTTGATGAATACGCCAAAAAAAATAATGCGATGCTTTATCTTCAAAATAAAGAAGGAGTAATTATTTACTCTCCTTCATTTTCTTTTATTCAAAGTGGTACGCAAAAAACAGTAGTTACTAAAGCAACACGATTCGAGAATGCAAGTACCCTTAGCAATTCATATAACGTTACGAAACCAATTCAATTTCAAGATGGTAGTTTAACGCTTATAGTGTTTGCTACATTTCAACCGATTGATGAAGCTTCACAGGTTTTAGTACGCTTTCTCCCCTATATTAGTATCATTGTGCTCGTTATTGGTATAGGAAGTGCTTATTTTTATTCCAGGTTTATTACAAAGCCACTTATTTATATTAATGAAGGTGCACAAAAGATGGCAAATTTAGATTTCTCCGAAAAAATTGAGGTTCGCTCTACAGATGAGTTAGGAGAATTATCTAATAGTTTGAATGACATGTCTATTAACTTGCAACAAGCTATGTTTGATTTGAAAAAAGCAAATGAACAATTAAAAAATGATATTGAAAAAGAAAGAGAAATAGAAACAAAACGCAGAGAGTTTTTTGCGATTGTAGCACATGAATTAAAGTCCCCTCTTACTGTAATGAAAGGATACTTAGAAGGAATGATATACAATATTGGCCCTTATCAAAATCGCGATCAATATTTAAAGAAAAATCATCAAATTATTGAAAGTATGGAACAATTAGTTCGTGAAATTTTAAGCGTATCGAAATTAGAACAACACACCTTCAAACTAAAAGTAGAGGAAGTTAATCCTTCAAAGTTAATAGGTGCAATCACAAAAGATCTCGAATTTTTTGCTTCTCAAAAAAGCATTGAAATAATAAAAGAAATTGATTCTGACCTTTCTAT
>NZ_JBNLYE010000741.1:0-1071 GCF_050172095.1 Bacillus sp. GMs2/2 | reverse complement strand
GAAATGAATAATGAGACTCAAATTAGTAGGAATTTTCATTTGTGTAATTATGATGTTAGGTATCTTTATAATTTACACCAATCAATCTATTGGTAAAGAACCAGATAAGACGAACTATGAATCTCGTGAAAACTCCATAAATAAAGAGAAAGATAGTAGAGGAAAAGGGCAATCAAAATACAATGAAAGTTCTTTTGCTAGTATACAGGCTGTAGTTAATAAGGAATATGGATTACCCGAAGACTATAAACCAGAGGATTTAGTTGTACCAAATGTACCATTCTCATTTAGTGGAACGGTAGAAAAGAGCCACCTCCGTAAAGAGGCGGCAGAAGCACTGGAAAAGTTATTTGATTTAGCAAAGCAGGAGGGGATTCAGTTAAATGCTGTTTCGGGATTTCGTTCCTATGACTATCAACAACGATTGTATACAAACAATGTGAAAAGAAAAGGACAAGAGCATACGGATCGCTTCTCGGCAAAACCAGGACATAGCGAACATCAAACAGGGTTAACAATGGACGTTTCTTCTAAAAGTGCGAACAATGAACTAGAGTTATCCTTTGCTAATACGAAGGAAGGAAAATGGCTGAAAGAAAACGCGCATCGCGCAGGGTTTATCATTCGTTACCCTAAGGGAAAGGAAAGTATTACAGGTTATGCATATGAACCTTGGCATATTCGCTATGTAGGAGATATTGCTGAAAATATATATAAACAAAAGCAGACTTTAGAAGAATACATGAATCTATGAAAATAGAATTGAAGAATTAAACTGGCTATCAATAGACGTGAGATTGTAAAAGGCAGGGGATATAAATTAAGGTGTTTTTTAATTTTTTTGGTGAAGAGGGAAGGTCTCCCTCTTCTTTTTTCATTCCTTGTAAAATTTGAGGATGTCTTAAGGGAATGAAAAGATGAATTGTGTGAATTTATTAATATAGGCTACTTTAGGTGGCTTCTAGAGATATTTTTTGAGGGAATACAATGTTATAAGTTTGTAGTATTCATTGCAGCAATTGACTATATTATAGGAGCATTCACGTTGGAATATAACAGAGAATTATAGAG
>NZ_JBNLYE010000740.1:0-1077 GCF_050172095.1 Bacillus sp. GMs2/2 | reverse complement strand
ATGAGCAACTCCATTTTGAATCATATGTTTTCGAAGTAATCCTTCTTCTTGAAATCCTGCTTTTATTAACAATTTTTGAGAAGCTTTATTTTCTACATATACAACCGCTGCGATTCTTATTAGTTGCAGCATTTCAAATCCGTAAGCTAAAATCGCTTGTAATGCTTCCGATGCATATCCTTGTCCCCAATATGTATCATCTAATTCATAACCAATTTCAGCTCGTTTATGATTATTATTAATTAAATGAAATCCGCACGTTCCGATTAATTGGCCCGTCCCTTTTTTCTCGATTCCCCAGCGAAATACACTGCCCTCTTCATAACGATTTTTAAACGTTTGAATCGTTGTTTTCGCTTGCTCAATATTTTCAAAAGAATCCATTCCGAAATAACGTATAACTGATTCTTTCGAAAAATATTGGAACATCGTTTCTGCATCTAATAGTGTAAGTTCTCTTAAGAGTAAACGTTCTGTTTCTAGTTTTGGAAATCCCATCTCTCTTTCTCCCTCTATTCTAATGAACTGCAAATTTCAATATAATTTCCATCTGGATCAGCAATGTAGGCAATTGTTTGTCCCCACGGTTTTACAATCGGTTCAACTAAAATCTTGATTCCTTGTTCTCTAAATTGCTCAATCGTTTCTTGTACATTCTCAACAACGAATCCTAATTCGAAATGAGAAGACTTTAATTCACCTTCCGTAAGCGGTAGTCCTGTTAATTCTTTCACATCTTGCCGCGTATTCATCGCTAAAATGGTAGTTCCAGTATTAAATTCAATATATGTACCGTGCTCTGCTTTTATAGGTAACTGTAAAATATCTTTATAGAATTTTAAACATTCCTCAAACTTTTCTACATATAAAATAATGTACTTCATTTTCAAATCCATTTTACATCCCCCTTTGTATCTATTCCTAAAATTTCGACAAAAGTCTCACAAAAACCTTGTTCCTTGTAGTAATGAGCAAAAAAAATGAGGCCGATTTCTCGGCCCCCCAGCTTATTGGCATAAAACAGGAGATTTGGTTTGGACATAACCAGTTCGTACTTTTATTATATTTTATTTTTTC
>NZ_JBNLYE010000739.1:0-1081 GCF_050172095.1 Bacillus sp. GMs2/2 | reverse complement strand
ATCATTGATTACTTCTCCATTTTTATCAACTTTTAATTCATCTCTAAGCACTGGTATTTCCTTGTAAAGTTCCGATAAAAATTGATAAAATAAGGATTTATTTAATCCTGCATAATCAAAAATAAGATTAGAAAAATGAATTGGGCTTACTAAACCTAAATTATCATTTGGCATATCAAAGTTTGCATACATTAATAGCGGCGTTTGCGCCATCGCTAAACGTTCACTCGGTGTTTTTTCATTCGTTATATACCCGTTTTCTTTATAAAAAGATTTATTTGTTCCTAGTGATGGAAGATGATCTCCAAAGAATACTAATAATGTAGGTCTATCTAAATTATCTAGTTGCTCTATTAAATATTGAAGTGCCTCATCTGAACGTCTTAACCCTTCTGTATACGTCTCTAATTCTCCCTTTGATTCTTCATTTTCTAGCCCGCTAATTTCTATTAGGTTTTCACCAAATCGGCCCTCTGTAAATGGAAAATGATTTTGCATCGTAACTGCATGAATAAATGTAGGCTGTTTTTGTTCCTCTAACTCAGCAATTATCTCTTTACTCATCGCTAAATCACTAATATAATCTCCATCAATATCCATATTTTTCATCGTGTCCTCTGCATTAAACTTATCAAATCCTAACACCTTATATACATCATCACGTTTAAAGAATGTGCGACCAAATGAATGAATTGCACTTGTGTAATACCCTTCTTTTTTCAACGCCGTAGGGATTGATGGAATTTCTTTCTTATTTGTAATAACCTGCTGATATGGTATAGAACCTGGCTTTAACAAACTCATTGAATAACTTGTTAATGCCTCAAATTCAACGTTCGCTGTATTTCCCCCAAATGTAGGAGAAATAGTTTGTCCCCCAGGAAAGTTTTCTATATAATGATGCAAATTTGGTACAGGATCTTCACTAAAAGAAAGGTTGGTTACTTTCGTCGGATCCCAAAACGATTCACTCATTACAAAAATAATATTCGGTTTCTCTTTTTTCTTTTGATTCCCTATATTTCCACTATATTGTTTTTTTATATCGTTTGCTATTTGAAGCATATTTTCTTTAGAATAA
>NZ_JBNLYE010000738.1:0-1081 GCF_050172095.1 Bacillus sp. GMs2/2 | reverse complement strand
TATACTTGGATTTGTATAAGTAATATCTTTATTTATTATTTTTGAAATAATAGCAGCAACTTCATAATATGTTAATGCCTCATTTCCCGTTAAAGAATAAGCTTTAAATTCATGTCCCTCTTCGGTTAATATTTTAGCTGCAACTTCTCCAATATCCCGTACATCTATAAAACTTGTTTCCCCTTTACCAGCAGGTACTTCAATTATTTTTTTATTTCTTAATTCATCACCATGTTGTGATAATAAATTTTGCATAAAAAAACTCGGTCTTAGGAATGTGTAAGGGATCCCAGAAGCCTTTATCATAGCTTCAATTTTAGCATGAGGTACTATCGGATTTTTTTCTACACCTAATAAAGATAAAAATACAATGTGTTTTATACCTATTTCTTTTGCGGCATCTACAACAGGCTGGAAATACTTTTTTGCATCAGCTAGATGTGGTGGTCTTATTAGAAAGATTTTAGTAACACCTGTTAAAGCCGCCTTTACAGATGAAGGATTTTCAAAATCAAAATACACTCCTTCAGTTTCTCTACTGCGCGTTGTGACTTTGAAAGTAGCATTTCTTTTTATTAGGCATTTTACAACCTCTTTTCCTACATTCCCTGTAGCACCTGTTACTAAAATCATTTTAATCACCCTTTATTTTTTTGTAAATTTTGAATCATACTTTGCAAAACTCGAACTGTATTTTCTACTTCCTCTTTAGGAATACTAGCTGTAGCATTTTTTATAACTTCATCGCTTACATTTTCTATCTCCTGTATTAATGTCTTAGCTTCATCTGTTAAAAATATTAAATGTGACCGTTTATCTTTAGGATTATGTTTTATAAGAATCCATTCTTTTTGCAATAATCTTTGTATAATCCCGGTTACTGTTGGACGGTCTGCTAAGAGCCTTTCAGCAATCATAGCTGGGGTGGTTCCATTTGGATAAAGAGATATATCCTTTAACACAGACCATTGCTGAGCTGTTATTTTATATTCTTTTAATTGATTTGATAATTCTGTTTTCGTCATTATACTTACCTTGTGTAATAAATAGCCTAAATTATTCATATAACCCCCAATATAGT
>NZ_JBNLYE010000737.1:0-1085 GCF_050172095.1 Bacillus sp. GMs2/2 | reverse complement strand
CTTTCAACCGGTTTACCAATTTTTTTGTAAATAATAATAAGTGCAATTACTGAACCCAAAAATAGAAGTGCTGTAAGTCTTACAACGATATTAAAATTGGCTGTACTTTCTAACATCCATTTATTTAATAGATCAATCATTATTATCTTCCTTTCCTACATAAGAGAATATTTTGTTCTTCTTTTTCACTATAATAAAAAAAGGAAAAAGAAAACATCGAACTTTCTTACAAACATTCGTGTATTCTTACAGTTTTGTCATTTTGTAAATGTATTCATCGCCCTGTTTTTCACTATTTTCTTTGGAAAACATAGTGAATTACGAGAAAGGGCGCTACAAAATCAACTTCCGAGAACAAAAATTATGTAAATAAGCTGTTCACTGGATTCTCGTAGAAAACTGTGGTGATATAAAATTTTTGATTTTGTAGCACTTCAAAATCTTAGCTAGATGCCTTTTTATTAAGTTTAATATCTATGACCTAAATATAATAGAATTTGAAGCTTCTTTTTATTTTAAATAAATTGAGTAATTAGGTTATAACGTTAATACGTATGATTGAATATCATAATAATATAATGGAGGTGGTGTTATATGGCTCTTACTACAGGACCAATTGAAAACGTAGGAAATCAACCTGCTAATGCAAATAAAGTTAGGGTGAAGATCCTTAACCGTACTGCGGGCCCACTTACTGGAGTAGCTAGAGTTTTTAGACTTGACGGTTCATTAGTATTAATTGAACAGGTAAACTTCAATGTGAATTCTAATGCTTCTACTTTTGCAACTCTAAGTTTAGTTCATCCTACTTTTGGACAAGCATTTGAATATGAAGTTCAAATTGTTCCTAATCAACCTGGTGGACTATATAGTGTTTATGGACTAACAGCTGAAAATGTTATTATTACTGCACAACGTGTTGTGAACGCAGAATTGACACAGTTTCTTTAATTAAAATAGATTGGTGCCTACATGGTATCCAATCTATTTTTGTGCGTATTATTCAGGGAAAGAAAGGTTTTACACAAAAATAAAGACAGTTATGGAAAAGGGAAAAGTCGAGCTATCATCTTGATTTTTATTAT
>NZ_JBNLYE010000736.1:0-1095 GCF_050172095.1 Bacillus sp. GMs2/2 | reverse complement strand
TAGTCGAATTTTTTTGCATAAAGCTGTATAATGCTTGTAACGAAAGGGAAATACAGGAAGGGATTTGTAATGAGTTACTATGGAAAAAGATAAACAACAATTAAGCGTTGAAGTTGCAAGATTATATTATCAATCAGATTATAGTCAGCAAGAAATTGCTAACAAATTAAATATTTCAAGACCAACAATTTCTAGATTGTTAAAGTATGCGAAAGAAAAAGGGTTTGTTCAAATTAGCATCGCTGATCCATTTGCGGATTTAGATAACGTTGGGAATTTACTGAAAGAAAAATACAACTTGTTAGAGGCACATGTTGTATTTTCTCCAGTACCGGAATATGCAACGATTACAGAGTATATAAGTAAATATGCTGCTGAGTATATGGAAAAGACAGTTAAAAACGGTGATATTGTTGGTGTAAGCTGGGGAATGACTATGTATGAAATCGCTAGAAAAATCGTACCGCAACATGTAAAAGGGGTAGAGGTTGTCCAGCTAAAAGGTGGTATTAGTCATTCAAGTGTAAATACATATGCGAATGAAACGATAGCTTTATTTGCAGATGCTTTTCAAACGACGCCAAGAAATCTACCTCTTCCAGTTATATTTGATAATGCAGTGACAAAAGAATTAGTAGAGCAGGATCGACATATTCATCATATTATCGAAATGGGGAAGCAAGCGAATATTGCAATTTTCACTGTAGGAACAGTGCGAGACGAAGCGCTATTATTCCGATTAGGTTATTTCGATAAGGGTGAAACGAGTTTACTCAAAAAACAATCGGTTGGTGACATTTGTTCACGATTCTTTGATGGGGACGGAAATATTAGTAGTGAAGAAATTAATAAGCGGACCATTGGAATTGAGTTAGAAGAACTGAAATTAAAGAAACGTTCTATTTTAGTTGCAGGTGGTAATAGAAAAATCAAAGCAATTGATGGTGCGTTACGTGGCGGGTATGCAAATGTATTAATTATCGATCAGCATACAGCAAAAGAATTGTTACATTATCAAAAGGATTAGAAATAAAAGGCGTTCTCAAGATGTTAATTTTGAGAACGCCTTTTATTTTGTTATGTATGAATGATAGG
>NZ_JBNLYE010000735.1:0-1095 GCF_050172095.1 Bacillus sp. GMs2/2 | reverse complement strand
GGTCATTATATACCCACTGATTTCCACCAAGGTTTAACCAACCATTTTCATTTATATATACTAAATAAGATTCTGGAGAATTTAATTGGCGGATAACTGCAGATGTAGTTGATGGACCACTTCTTAAATTTACATTCATCCCTTGTATATATGCAACCCCAATCGGGCTTCCATCACTATTGCTTGTCTTTACAAAATTAATGTACGAAGGATCATTATACACCCATTGTCCATTCCCCAAATCTAGCCATCCGTTACTTTCCTGATATACAACGTAAGATTCTGGAGAATTTAATTGACGAATAACTGAGGAAGAAGTTGATGGACCATTTCTTAAATTTACATTTTTCCCAAGAATATAAGCGATTCCCTTCGTTTGAGGTGTCGGTTGTGGGTTAGGAGGTTGTGGATTTGGAGCTACTCCAAAAATAGCTGCTATTCCATTTGCATACGCTTGACTTAGATCTTCAATAAATTGTGGATTTTTTAATAAATTTGCATCAAACGCTGTATCAATAAAAGCAGTCTCAGTTAAAATTGCATCCATTGCGGTTTCTCTTAATACCGCATAATTTTCTTTTTTTGCTCCTCGATCACGAAGACCGTATTTTATTAATACAGGATTGACAGCTGTATGCATTTTTTGTTGCTTTGCATATGCAGTGCTGCTATTGGATAACGCATTATAAATATAACTTTCAAAACCTGTACCCCCGCCGCTATTAATATGAAATGAAATAAAATAATCCGCACTGAAAGCATTAGCAATATTAGCACGTTCCGATAAAGAAATAAACACATCACTATCACGTGTCATTTTAATTGTAATTGGGTAATTTACCGTTAAAATGTCTCGAACGCGTCTAGCAATTTGAAGTGTTAAGTTTTTTTCTACTAAACCATTACCAACAGCACCAGAATCATATCCACCGTGCCCTGCGTCTATAACAAGTTTCATTTTATTGCCCCGCCCCTTTCTTGTAATATGTTTGCATTTCTACTCGTCCTATTTTATGTGAAATGTACAGGTTCTGTTACAATTGCAAATAAAAAAACCGCCTTATGTAAGGCGGTTTCTATCATCTTGCTTTAACC
>NZ_JBNLYE010000734.1:0-1098 GCF_050172095.1 Bacillus sp. GMs2/2 | reverse complement strand
GGGAAAGAACATAACCATTCAGGTGTAGAAGGAGCGATAAAAGTTCTTGAAGCTAGAAGGAATTTAGAATTAGAAATATTCGATATGTTAAAAATGAAAAAAGAAAAAATCAATAATACAAAATATGAAATTGACTCATATAGGTCAATGTTAAAAGATAAGTTAGCCATACAAATGGTGAAATAGCTTTTTACACTAACTGGTGCTTTAGTTGAAGAAGGAAATAAAAACGCTCTGAATATCTTCTGAGCGTTTTAGTTTGTTATTCCTAATGGTTATTAGCATTTTTCTCTTCCTACACTGAACCCATTACTCATATGAAGGACTCTTTTTACTCGGTATCTTCAGGTTGATATTCTAAAATATCCCCCGGTTGGCATTCTAATGCTTTACATATTGCTTCTAAAGTTGAAAAACGGACTGCTTTTGCTTTTCCATTTTTCAAGATAGAAAGGTTAGCCATTGTAATTCCAACCTTCTCCGAAAGTTCTGTTACACTCATTTTTCTTTTTGCTAACATTACATCAATATTAATAATAATTGCCATATTATTCACCTCAGACCGTTAAATCATTTTCTGATTTTATATCTATAGCATCTTTTAATAGTCTTTGGAGAACGGCAGCAAAGACCGCGATTACCATTGAAGAAAAAATCATAATCATTCCGATAATAATAATGCCAGGGGCATCATCTCTCTCTGCCACGAGATAAAAAAGTGGCATACCTAATACATATAATACACTAATTGCCAATGCGCTGTACTTAATATTTTTTAAAGCTTGAACAGATAGCTCTGAGAATGCGTTATTTTTATCAATATAGTTTAAAAGCTTAAATGTTTGGTACAGTGCGAAGTAATAAGGTAGTGCTGTTGCGTATAAATTGATAAATACAAGATATTTAATATATGCAATATCTGGATATAATTCTGCGGCAAAATTTCCTATTTTAGGGACTAAAAAAATGCACATAGCAAGAACGGGGATTCCGATTAGAATTACAACGGTCTTTAAAAAGAGTGTGGATCCTTGTTTCATAAAAAGCACCTCATTTATTTAATATCTTATTAATTTAACATGAAATTTATTGTTTAAC
>NZ_JBNLYE010000733.1:0-1099 GCF_050172095.1 Bacillus sp. GMs2/2 | reverse complement strand
TTTGGAAAAACTACTTTTTGAATATCTTTCGGATAATCAGTTAACGAAAGTCGAGGATTATAATATAAGGACCCTAAAATCATTACAGATAGTACAATAGACATGATGACACCAACGTACATCATTTGTTCAAATTGATTCATATACTGTATTCACCCTTTTCTGTAATTACTATGATGGTCATTCACTTAATTACATATTGTATGTACGTACACAATCAAAAATTAACAACTAGCTTTAATAGCAAAGCAAAATTGTTGCAATGCAAATGCAAATTTAATACAGTGGAAGCCTAATTGATACAGATAGGATTGGTGAAACCTATGAAAATTGAACATATTGCAATTTGGGTAAATGACTTAAAATGTATGCGTGATTTTTATATAAAATACTTTAATGGTAAAGCAAACTCGTTATACCATAATGAAATGAAACAATTTGAATCTTATTTTATTACGTCCGAATCTGGAGCAAGGCTTGAACTTATGCGTAAAAAAGGGATTGAAAATAAGCCTAATTTAAACATAACTGGCTATGCTCATATGGCTTTTTCTGTCGGTAGTGAAGAACGTGTGAATGAACTAACAAAGGTGATAAAAGATGCTGGTTATCCTTTATTAAATGGACCACGTTTTACTGGAGATGGCTATTATGAAAGTGTAATAGGTGATCCAGAAGGCAATCAAATAGAAATTACGATTTAACTTACCCTTTTTTACCACCTCCATATTTTCCCACGGATTAGGCGGTGCTGTTGCTGAGGTGCCAAATGAGCAACTGCTTACTTTTACCGAAAAGCACTATCAAACATATCAATATTCGCTACTTGGGAGCAACCAGAAGGTGCTGGTGGAAGTATTCGATGGGTGAAGACTTCCGTTTGGCAATGCTCCCCTTTACAAAAGGTGTCTATGTTAATACTCCTGACCTATCCATTAAAAATTGGCCAGATGCATACTTCAGTTGCAACTTTGACCGATTAATGGAAGTAAAAGCGGAATACTTTGCGAAAAATGTCTTTAACTTTCCGCAAAGTATTCCGCTTTTTTAAATTATATATTCCACCTAATATATCAAAATATAAAACATCCATTTTTTA
>NZ_JBNLYE010000732.1:0-1110 GCF_050172095.1 Bacillus sp. GMs2/2 | reverse complement strand
AAGCCGAATACAATGTAATTAAGGGAAGGGAGGGTGAAAAAATGCTAGCGTCAGAAAATAAAACCATTGTACGAGAATACAGGGAATCCAAAGGTTTAAGTATTAAGGAAGTTTCTAAAGGCGCTAAAATTCCAATCGGCACATTATATGATGTTGAAATTGGGAGAAGGAGTCTCAAGGCTAATAAAGCCAAAAAAATGGCTGATTTTCTTGAAGTTCCAATCGAGAAACTTTTCAGACCAACATATTATCGTGCAATACCCATCACAGATTGAATTAACTTCATGTTATTGATTACATCTATTTTGTTCATATTCCTACTAAATGTATTGTAAATGAAATTCGGCTAAAAGACGAAATAATTATCACTAAAGTATAACTTTCGATATTTAGAAGGTTAAAATTCGAAATATTCCGTTCTTTGAAAACTGAATAATCCTAAAGGAGCTGTAAAAAATGGTTTTGAAACGATCGTATCAAAAACTGCTACTCTTTACGAGTGTACTTTTATTTGTGATGAGCTTCTTGATTCCACTGAATCAAGCCAGTGCGGAGGTAATCAATCGAGAAAGGTATCAGATGGATTGGGCCTATAGTCCGCAGTATGGGAAAGATGTTCGTACAGAGCTTTTAAAGAACGCTAGTGGTCAAATTGCGTATTGTCTGGTGTACGGTTTAAAATCTCCAAATGGAGAGGATTTACCCGAAGCGGGCAAAACAGATGATGTATCTTATCGCGTCCTACTGAATGGATACCCACAGAAAACACCAGAAAATTTAGGTGTTTCCACGTGGCAAGAAGCCCACTACGCAACGCAATTAGCTCTTTGGAATGCACTTGGCCAGATTTCCGTTGATGAATTACAGTTCAAGAATGCAGCTGTTCAAAAAGCGGCAAAGAACATTATTCATGCGGCAAATCAAAGCCAAGATACACAAGAGGTCTGGATGAATGTAATTCCAACGGATAAACAAGAAGCACAATTAAACGGTGAATATTTTGAAACAACAACATACAACGTTCAAACAAATGCAAAAAAAGGTACATTCCAAGTACAAATGAACAATGCACCACAAGGAACACGTGTTGTCACTGAACAAGGTGAAGCA
>NZ_JBNLYE010000731.1:0-1113 GCF_050172095.1 Bacillus sp. GMs2/2 | reverse complement strand
TAATGGTTAAAAAGAATACTTTAAATTTCATAAAATAATTGCCCCTTTATAAGTGATTTAGAAAAAACGAGTGTAATAAGAAATTACAGGTGACTACAGTAATGACTTTGTCTTTCTTTTACAGAATCCATAGCCTGATTAATTTGTCGCTCATGAAGCATTTCAGACTCGGAAAATTTATTTTTTTGAATGGTAATGGTTAAAAAGAATACTTTAAATTTTATAAAATAATTGCCCCTTTATAAGTGTTTTAGAAAAGACGAGTGTAATAAGAAGATTGGCGTTCTTTTACTTCGTCCATAATATTTTGGATGTGTTGCTCACGTAAAATCTCTTTCTGTGAAAGTTTACGTTTTTGAATGGTGATTGTTAAAAAGAATGCTTTAAATTTCATGAATATATTACCCCTTTAAAATATATTTTTAATACATTTGAGTGTAGTATGAACTTTTAATGTCAGTTATTTTATCAGTTAGTTGTTTTAACTGTTGTTTACGATTAATTTCAGTTTCAGATAAAGTATTTTTTTGAAGTACAGTCGTAAAAAAGAAAATATGAAAAGTCATAAATGAATTCCTCCTTTCGAAAAGGAATTACAGGTGATCACAGTAAAGTGCTTGGCGCTCCTTAACATCATTCATAGCTTTTTCAATTTGCTCATTATGAAGAATTTCATCTTTGGAAATTGTATTTCTTTGAATCGTAATACTTAAAAACAATACGCTAATAGTCATTGAATGTTGCTCCTTTCTTAGAAAAATAATGTAAGAGACTAAAAAATCGCGCAAAAAAACCACAGGAAGATACAGTTCTCCTATGGCTGGGCGTGAAAAAGCCACAGGAAAGTATACGACCTCCTGTGGCGAATTTATGAATTAAATGAAATAAAGTACGATTTTCAATTCTCCATTAGGGTGGTCGAATTCATATTTAATTGTCCAGAAACCACAGGTGCAGTTAACGCTAAAGTTAATGCATGTAATTGTAATTTCATCATTTCCTTCGACCTCCTTTTAGAATATTTTTCTTACGTTAGTAATTATATACAATTAATGGATAATTGTAAACGGAAAAATTGAAAATTTTTAATTTTGATTAAAATGCGTATGTTTT
>NZ_JBNLYE010000730.1:0-1115 GCF_050172095.1 Bacillus sp. GMs2/2 | reverse complement strand
AGGGAATTATGCAAAACGTTGTATTAAAGGGGAAGAAAGTTACAATTCGTACAATAGAAGAATCGGATATAAAAACATTATGGAATATCATATTTAAAGAAGAAAGCCCAGAATGGAAGAAATGGGATGCGCCATATTTCCCGTTCTCAATGCAAGAATACTCTTCCTATAAAGAGAAGATGCAAACTCGTTTGAAAGAAGAACCACTGTCAAATTTAATTATAGAAAATAACGGTCAAATCATTGGGACAGTCGGGTTTTATTGGGAATACAAACCGACGCGTTGGTTAGAGATGGGGCTTGTGATTTATGACCCAACATACTGGAATGGTGGATACGGTACAGAAACATTGACATTATATAGAGATTTGCTATTTGAAAAAATGGAGATTGGTAGAGTAGGAATCACGACTTGGTCTGGTAATGAACGAATGATGAAAGTAGCGGAGAAAATAGGAATGAGCTTAGAAGGTAGAATGCGAAAGTGTCGTTATTATAACGGAACATACTATGATTCTATTCGAATGGGCATGATTCGTGAAGAATGGGAAGCGCTATGTGTAACGAAGGGGTGAGAAAGATTGTACGCTATTATTGCTACATTTGATCGTGTGTTTACTAATAAAATTACAGAACTGCAAAATGAATTAACAAATGTAATTGGAACAAATCAACTAGCTGGAGTAGAACCTCATATTACGTTAGCTGATTATAATGAGTTAGATGTTCATTTGTATACTGAGAAACTAGGGGAGTTTGTAGCTATTCAAGAAAATATGGATGCAGTAACTTTTCCTTCTGTTGGAATTTTTCCTACTAATGGAACGGTCTTTCTAGCGCCGACTGTTACCAATGAATTGTTAAAACTTCATCATTCTTATCATGATTATTTTAAAACTTTTCATGACAACCCAAATTCATATTACGTACCGGGAAAATGGGTTCCGCATTGTACAATTGCAAATAGATTACATACAAAGCAGTTTTTAAGTGTAATGGAATATATTTATGGAAAGTTTGATTTTGTAACAGCTTCAATTGAGAAATTAAAATTAATTAAGGTGAATTATGAAAATGGTTCTGCCATTTCTTCTAGTATATTAGCAGAATATAAT
>NZ_JBNLYE010000729.1:0-1117 GCF_050172095.1 Bacillus sp. GMs2/2 | reverse complement strand
TAGCGTTTTAATAGTAAAATATAAATATACGAACAAACGTTCTTTTTATTTTAAACGTACATGAAGGGATGATTTTAACAATGGCTCCATTAAAGCGCAGAGGAAGAAAAAAGCAAGCACCTATTATTTCAAATACAGGCTTTATCGGCTCTGTCTTTATTGATACATTGGAGTTACAAAAGAAATCCTATTATTTCGCTCGTAAAAAACTTCAAATTGTTCATCACGTATTAGATGGTCTCTCTGGAGCAACAAGTGCTTTATTTAAAGAACATAACATTTCAGCATACATGTCATGTGTGTATTTACATAAACAAAAGAAAATTGGCTTTGTTCTTTCAACGAAACCATTTGAACAAAGTGATGGCGTTGCTTATTTTGTCAATTATTTAATCGAAAAGAATTTTTACGGCGGCCATGACGAAGATGTAGAATATCAAGAAGTATTTAATACAGGTTTTATCGGTGTAGTATTCGCTGATTTATCTAGTATAGATCGCTTTAATTTCGAGTTTGAAATGGGTATGCTAACGAAATTAATGAAAGATATGATTATTCCGGTTAAAGAACTCTTTTTACGCCATAATGTACCGGCTTACATCTCCACTTCTCATTTAGAAGAACAAAACAAATTAGGTTTCGTTCTCTCTGTAAAGCCATATGACGAACGCGCTGAAGCAGATTTATATTTTGAAGCATATTTAAAAGAACGAGGATTATTTATTGGTGATGAAGAAGATGAAATTGATAAGATTGTTATTAGAAAAACAGCTGAATTACGATAGAAAAGCGCAGGATTAGAATCCTGCGCTTTTTAAGTTACGTTAAACACTATAATCTTTTGAATGAATTTCTAAATTTAACTTATTTGCTAAAATTTTATTCAAAATAAAAAATACCATCCCCCCTGCAATGGGAAGCGTGTAGGCTGGAATGAAATTTAATAATAGTCCTGATATTGCAAGTGCTATTGGCTGCATTATTTTACCTAAGCTTAATCCAATACTAAGAACTCTTCCTCTATATTCTTCAGGAATCTCATTTTGCATGAAATACATTAAAGGAATATCAATTTGTGCTATCATAAATCCTAAAAAGAACATAATCATGCAATACG
>NZ_JBNLYE010000728.1:0-1098 GCF_050172095.1 Bacillus sp. GMs2/2 | reverse complement strand
GTAATGTTCAGTAATTATTTTATGATGAAAAAGGTATTAGAGGGGGGATTGTTCCAAAAGGAGAAAATGAATTCTTTGGAATAATAGAGTTTCATACTTAGAGTTCACAACATAAACGTGCATGAATAGGTTATGACATTCATCCGGATTATTGAAGAAAAGGATACATATTAGAATATTTTTTGGAGGTAGAAGCATGGCTAAAATTACTGTAGGAACCGAAAATCAAGAACCAATTGAGATATATTATGAGGATTATGGCACAGGAAAACCAGTTGTACTAATTCATGGTTGGCCGTTAAGTGGTCGATCTTGGGAATACCAAGTTCCCGCTCTTGTTGAGGCTGGATACAGAGTTATAACATATGATCGTCGAGGATTTGGAAAATCATCTCAGCCGTGGGAAGGGTATGAATATGATACCTTTACTTCTGATTTACATCAACTATTAGAACATTTAGAGCTTCAAAATGTCACACTTGTTGGTTTTTCTATGGGTGGAGGCGAAGTAGCCCGGTATATTAGTACGTATGGAACAGATCGTATTGAAAAGGCTGTTTTTGCTGGAGCAGTACCTCCATATTTATACAAATCAGAGGATCATCCTGAAGGGGCATTAGATGATGCAACAATTGAAGCGTTCAAAAGTGGTGTGATTAATGACCGCCTTGCATTTCTTGATGAATTTACTAAGGGATTTTTCGCGGCTGGTAATCGAACAGATTTAGTTAGTGAGCCATTCCGTTTATATAATTGGGATATTGCAGCCAGTGCATCACCTAAAGGAACGCTTGATTGTATTACTGCCTTTAGTAAGACTGATTTTAGAAAAGACTTGGAGAAGTTTAATATACCTACCCTTATTATTCATGGTGATTCAGATGCAACTGTACCATTTGAATATAGTGGGAAATTAACACATGAAGCAATTCCTAATTCTAAAGTAACGTTAATAAAGGGTGGTCCACATGGGCTAAATGCAACGCATGCCAAAGAATTTAATGAAGCACTCCTATCATTTTTAAAGGACTAATTACAACTATATAATTGTTAATTGATAAATTATAAACAAGTAAAAAATAAAGCTTTATAAAAGAT
>NZ_JBNLYE010000727.1:0-1120 GCF_050172095.1 Bacillus sp. GMs2/2 | reverse complement strand
ATTAAACTACTTTTAAATTGTAAAGAATATTTTAATAATCTTTATAGGAGAAGGATATTTCTTGTTAAAAGTGAAATTGTTTGGAATGTGAATAAATAAAAAGTTTAGAAGTGATACAGACTGGATAGAGTCTTGTATTAAATAAACAGAAAAGGGGTAGGGGTTTCTAAAAGGTTTCGGGAGTTAGAAAGCATTTTTTAGTGAATAGCTTCAAATTATATTTTAAAGGGGAAATGGGTATATGAAGTTTCGAAATACAAAGCTTGCTATGATTACACTGTCTTCATTTTTTATTTTAGGTTCTGCATCTCTATCATTCACAGATACTATACACGGTGAAGTAGCTTCTGCATCAGCACAAGAGATTATTGTGAAAAATTATGACGATACATATTATAATAATGCAATAGGAAAAACGGGTTTAGAATTAAAGAAGGAACTGCATAATATTATTGATAATCATACAAAGCTATCATACAGTGCGGTTTGGGAAGCGCTAAGAGATACTGATGAGGACCCAAATAATAAAAATAATGTGATACTCTTATATACTGGTCGTTCGCAAGGGAAACTTACGAATGGATCAGGAGTAAATAACTGGAACCGAGAGCATGTTTGGGCAAAATCTCACGGTGACTTTGGAACGACTGCGGGACCTGGAACAGATCTACATCATTTAAGAGCGACGGATGTATCTGTAAATAGTTCACGAGGGAATTTAGATTTTGATAATGGTGGTGTGAATCATTCTGAAGCGACAGAATGTAAATATGATAGTGATTCTTGGGAACCTCGTGATAGTGTAAAAGGAGATATTGCTAGAATGCTGTTTTATATGGCTGTTCGTTACGAGGGGGACAACGGCGAAATAGATTTAGAACTAAATGAAAAAGTGAATAACAATAAAGATCCATACATGGGGAAACTATCGGTTTTATTAAAATGGAATGAACAAGACCCGGTCGATGATTTAGAGCGAAAGCGTAATGAAGTGATTTTTACAAAATATCAACATAACCGCAATCCTTTTATTGATCATCCTGAATGGGTAAATAAAATTTGGAACTAAGATTTTTAAAGGTATTATATTTTGATAGAAGGGATTGATCATTATGATCAA
>NZ_JBNLYE010000726.1:0-1125 GCF_050172095.1 Bacillus sp. GMs2/2 | reverse complement strand
ACTTTGTTACAAACAAAACTCGTTCAAACAAATGAAGTAAGACGGTGCGCATACTTATACCCAAGTTTCTGCTACATATTTAACAAAGTGAAGAAGCCGTTAGCGTTAATTGAAATTGGGACAAGTTCTGAGTTGCAACTGTTCTGGGACCAATATCGTTATTCGTACGGGACGGATGAAATGTACGGAAATATAAATTCAAATGTGCATGTAACTTCTGAAATAAGAGGGAAGAATGTACCGCATTTTCTAAAAGAAAGCCCATCTGTCGTAGAAAGAATCGGACTGGACTTACATGTGAATGATTTACATAATGAGGAAGATTATTTATGGTTACGTGCTTTAATTTGGCCAGAACATAAAGAAAGGCTTGAGATGTTTGATCAAGCTGCATCTTTAGTGAAAAATGAATCTGTCCAATTAATAGAAGGAGACGGTGTAGAGCTATTATCATCTATTATTGAACAAATAAGTGAAGAAGCTGTTATTTGTATTTTCCATACACACGTCGCAAATCAAATACAAGAACAAGTAAAACATAAGTTAGAAAAACAAATACAAGAAATTGGCGCAAAACGTGATGTATTCCACCTGTATAACAACATGTGGGATCGTGACCTTCATATTGATTATTATATTAACGGAAACGAATATCGTGAAACGGTTGGAGAAACAGAAGGGCACGGGAGATGGTTTAGCTGGAAGATTGGAAATGAGACGCTTATTTAGATTAATATGGGCGCCCTCACTTGTAAAAGATGGGTCCATAGGCTCAAGCATTGACTAAATGGTTAAGGAATAAATGTATTAGTAACATACAAAAAATGCTTCGGAGAAATCCTAAGCATTTTTTGAATTACATTTAAACCCCATAATGGATCATGTACTTCTGTTCTGCTGCAGCTTGTACAATTTTTGAAGCTAACTCATTCAGCTCATCAGATTTTCTGAAGAACTTTGAGGATGTAACTGTTTCATAGAAAATTGCTAATGATTCAGGCGGGATAATTGTAATACCACAATAAGCTAAACCGTATTTCTGATTTTTGACTGTATGGAAGTAGGTTTTCATAATTGATAAATTTTGATTTAAACTACTGATAATATCATCATCAACAGATATAC
>NZ_JBNLYE010000725.1:0-1126 GCF_050172095.1 Bacillus sp. GMs2/2 | reverse complement strand
CGCATGATGGAATACTTAAAAAAGTTTAATGAAATCAGAGATACGAAGCGCAATAGCTTTGGATATATCGCTACCTATGGCGAGGCAAGATTAAAAGCTTTATCCATCGATGAACGAGTTGAAAAAATGAAACTTCACAACAATTACGGATTAGGTAAAACACATCTACAAATAGCAGCTGCTAGATGGATTATACAAAATGTTCAAACTATGAATAAAGACATTGTAAATGCACAACCGAGAGGGTGCAGAGTAGTTTGTATAAGTGATGTTACTTTTATGACAGAGATTATGTCAGCAAAGCGTGATGATAAAAAGGAGTACTTTGAAAAGCTCCATACAGTCGTAGAGTATGCTGATGTATTGGTTTGGGATGATCTAGGTAAGAGCAAACATACAGAATCCCGTGAAGAAATGTATTACGAAATCATTAATGAGCGATATAAACGTAAAGCGCCCATCATTTTTAGTTCAAATGAAGATGAATATACCTTACCTGAAAAAATTGGGTTTGCAGCTGCTGATAGATTACTAGGAATGGCAAACGATTATTTGATTGAAGTCGAGGGAGAAAGCTATAGACGGTAAAAGAGAGAAATGAATCATTTTGCGGGAATGGAGTTGAGAGCATGGAACAATTAACTTTTGAAGACATCGTAGGAAACATGGACTATACAGCACATAGTACGGCTGCGAATTTCCTCTCTAATCATTCAGTAACACCAACTTATGCAGTAGAATTTTTTGATCGAGATAAAAAGCAGAAGTTACGTTGGTTTGAAGTCAATACAGAGGGTGAAGCAAAAGAAAAGGCAGAAGAAACATATGGGAGAATTCAAATCATTAAAGTATATGTGTCCAATCGAACGTTGAAAGAAATTATGGAGCTGGACTAAGGGCATTTTCATCCAGAGAGCACATGCATTTCCTAAAATGGACAAGCCAATGCAAAGGAGAACAGGCATAGATGAAAAGAGAAATAGACATGAAAACAAACGGCATCTACATTGTGGTGGATGGGAAGATCAACTTTGAAGAACCACCAAAGAGCGGCTACGGGCAGCAAGTCTTATATTGGGTAAAGGGAAAAGTGTCTCATACACAAACAACGATTACGAATAAGTTC
>NZ_JBNLYE010000724.1:0-1127 GCF_050172095.1 Bacillus sp. GMs2/2 | reverse complement strand
AAGTAATGGGGAGTTAATTTATTGTTTTTATTGATTTGTCAAAATTGAGCGTCCCATTCATTAAGGTTTTTTATTACTTTTTTTCTTAAACGGGGCTTTAACTTTGCTAGCGTATCTTGTAATTGGCTGTTTAATATTAAAAATTGAGCATCCATCATTAAATAATATGTAGCATCATTTATATACCTATAATGACTTGTATATTGTTTAGTAGCAATGTCCAAGTGTCCATTATTTTGATTAAACTTTTTAATACTTTCATAACAAGCCTCTTTGTTTATGTGATATATATCTTTAGTTTTAAATGTCATTTTCCCCCTAGGATGTCTATTTACAAACAAAATCTCATTTTCGCATTTTAAGCTGTTAGCTGGAAAAGCTCTTTTAGCATATTTCGTTAATATAAAATCTGGATACATAATAATATCTTCGACTGGTACCTTGAAGCAAACTTTTATCAATTTATGACCATAAGCTGCATCTAATTTACTATGAAAGCACTGGCCAGATAGCAGAATATTTGTATCAATTTCGAATGTAAATTCTGGGTTATTTAAACCACCTATTTCTATTTGTCGAAGGACTTGTGCTAATTCGATAGTATTTAAAGAACGATAAACTCGTACAAATCCTCCTTCTTCTATTAGGTTACATATTTTTAGCATGTATTGGGTATGAGTGTATATATTCTGAATGTCATCAATTGCTTCATAAAACATATCATCAGAAATCGAATTGGCCAGAGCTAATGTATCTTCAAAATAATCTCTCCGATAAATATTCTGTCCATATTCAACTGGCATATAATATGTCTCTTCATATCCTAATCGTCTTTGAATATTAAAAGCAAATTTAATTAAAGATGTTAGATAATATCTAGTGAAATTATATCGTTCATTATCCAGGGTAAAAGGTATAATTTCTATATCATTTATTATGCCACCTTCAATGCAATCCTCAACTAAAGGAGAGCGTACTCGATAACGATAGAGGTTTGCAAAATCAGATGCATTTGTATCATAGAAAAAATATGTATCTTGTTCTTCATAATTTTGAACGTTACTCATAGATTTCCTCCGTTTTTATATTCGATTTTGCTCATCCCCCGAAAAAGGGAAATAATATAC
>NZ_JBNLYE010000723.1:0-1140 GCF_050172095.1 Bacillus sp. GMs2/2 | reverse complement strand
TCATTACTGTCTGAGAAAGAAATATTGGTAACATATTTTGAAGATGGTTACATACTAACAAGCTACATGACTGTTGTACATATCAATCCGGTAAAACAAATTGTAATTTGTACAGACGCTTTTTATAAAACTTACGTATTTAACGCTATGGATATTATTGAAATAACGTAAAAGAAGCTGAGTATTAAATGGCAGCTTCTTTTATTTCTGATTTATGAGACAAATAATACAAGAAAAAGCAGCTAGCTTCGTGCTAGCTGCTGAGCCCCAGGGAAAGGGAGAAAAAGATAGGGTACTCCAAAATCGACAAGAGCTGTCAAACAGCCTGATTATAGTATAGACAAATTAAAATTTTCTATACAGAAAGTTGAACATAAGATTAGGCTGTACCCACTTGGTTTTGATCTGCAAGGTCAGAATCAAATGTATTGGTCGCGCTAACACCGCTAAAAGTATTAACAACAAAACCAACGTTTGATGCGCCGGAACCATTATAAGCTTTCGTATTTTCTTTCGGAGATACGTTGTAGAAATCACCTAAGTTAAATGATCCATTGCTATTTTGTACAACTAAATTTCCTACAACTGATGGCATAATTTTCACCTGCTTTATAATAAGTTGTTAACATTACTATATGGAGTTATAGTTCAGATGGTTCATACAATAAAAATTGTGGAATAGTAAAACGTTTGGAGCGTGGATTTCAATAAAAGTGTGTTAAAATTAATATAATAAAGTTGAGTATTTTTTTTAAAAAATTTGTATAATTGATATATATGAAAATAAAGGAGGCAAAATGTAATGAAAGATATTATGAAAAAAGTTGATTTAACAGATGCCAAATCAAGTAATCTTGTTGCATTAATTTATAGTAATGAAGTTATATTAGTTGAAGACGCATTTTGTCCAAATGAAATAAAATTAAAGTTTAATGAAATTGCAATTTTATCTGCAATTAAAACAGCTCATATTGCGAAAGTGTCTATTAGGAAAGAACTTGAAGCGCTTTTTCATGATACGGGTGTTATATTAGTGAAACAAAATGTTGATTATGGTAGTAGCCAATCTATTACCATGCATTTTGAGCAATTTAAAAAATTGCAAGATGAGATTGAACATTTAAATAAAAGTATATAATA
>NZ_JBNLYE010000722.1:0-1144 GCF_050172095.1 Bacillus sp. GMs2/2 | reverse complement strand
ATATTTTTTAAAGAGTGGATGCCATACGTTATTCTTTAACTAAATTCGACATTATCTGCATTTTATCTTCACCTTCCTCTATTAATCTATTTATTGTAAACATCAGCTGGAGTTAATGCTTAGCTGTATAAATAATGAATATGAAAATGAGTAGGGAAAGGATCGAAACATAATGAAAGAATCACAAAATAAGAAAAAAACAAGTGGAGTAAATAAGGTAATACTATCTTTAGGAGTTGTTTTAGCAACGACCTTTTTCACGTTCTTTTTAATAGGGAAATGGAACTCTATCCCAGCGAAAGGGGTAGCTAATGAAAGTATTAGGCTAGCTAATACGCAACAACAAGGAAAGAAAGAGGACACATCGCTGGCAAAACAGAAAAGAGCTGATGGAAAACCAGTAGGAAAGGTTGTTTATTTAACATTTGATGACGGTCCTAGCGAATTTACTGGAAAATTTTTAGATGTACTAAAAGAGCAACATGTTGCCTCGACATTTTTTATGCAAGGTAGCAATTTACAGAATACCGCTTTTCAGGAAAATGTAAAACGAGCAGTAAAAGAAGGACATTATATTGGTGCTCACAGTATGACACATAATAGTGATAAGCTATACAAAAAAGAACAATTTGTAACGGAGATGAAAGAGACGTTAGCTCTTATTCATAATATTACAGGTACAACTCCTAAACTAGTCCGTCCCCCATATGGATCTGCACCAGGATTAAAGGGGCAGGACATTCGTAACAAAATTGTAGAAGCAGGAATAAAAGTTTGGGATTGAACGATAGATTCAAATGATTGGAAATTAAAAGGTAACCCACAGCAAATTATAGAAAATGTAAAGCGTACAACAACAGAAGATGTGGAAGTAGTTCTAATGCATGAAAAACTACAGACATTACAAGCGCTTCCGGAAATTATTAAATTTTATAAGGAAAAAGGATATGAATTCGGGGTATACAATGAAGCGGATCATTTTCAACTAAACTTCCAGAAAGATCAACGTCTATAGTATAAACATAATTATTTTAAAAAGGTGTTTTCCATTACTAAATCAATAACTAAGCCAAAAGTCGATTTCTTATTTTATAAAGAAATCGGCTCTTTCGTTTATGTATTACGTTACAAGAGTTTTCTTATT
>NZ_JBNLYE010000721.1:0-1145 GCF_050172095.1 Bacillus sp. GMs2/2 | reverse complement strand
TTGAAATAAGAAGAAATATTTTATCAAATAATCATAGTTCGAGAATGTAGTCTTATTGAAAAGAGGGTAGAAGCTCGTTCGATTAGGAAACGGCTTTTGTAATCGGATGAATGATAAAAACTATAGTATGTATTAAGATGAAAACTCCAGTGATTTTATGAATCATGACTGGAGTTTTTTATTCGAATATCCACATTTCGGGATTTTGTATAACCTTCCATAATATCTAATTGATTTTTAGCAACTTCATCAACATGTTGTTTTTTTATTATTTGTTTATATAGATATATAAGAGTCTAACTGAATCTTCAATAGGCCATATCGCAAAAGGAGCAAAAGCGTCAAATGGAGTAAGTATAATTGCTAATGTAGTAAAATTAGCAAAAGAATTGAAGCCTACGCTTGAAATGTTACAATCATTTAAGAGAGAGGCTTCCTATGCATTCTCTAGTATTGGTGGAACTAACGTAACCAAAATACCTCAAGGCGAATTAATAGAAGGTTATTATAAGTTTGCGAAGTCTAAAGATGGTGGTAAGGGTACGGGTAAAACTGGTGAAATATCTAAGGAATCTGGAAAAGTAGCCCAAACATTAGAAGCAGCTAGAGCACAACAACGTACGGTAATAGAATCAGTAGAAAGTGGCGAAGTAGCTTTAAAAACAACGAAGCGTAAAGGGAATTATGGTGAAATGAAGATGGATGACTTTTTTGAAAGTCAAACATATACTAGAATTAGTGATGATCGTGTATTAACATTAGATCAAAAAATTGTTAAGGGAATAGATGGTATATATGAAAATTCATCTCCGCCGCCTAAGTATGTAATAGCGGAGGCTAAGTATAATACTGCGCAACTTTCAAATAAAAAAGATGGAAAGCAAATGAGCGAAACATAGATAGATGGTTCTAGACGTTTGGAATCAACTGTTGGAGAAGAAATGTTTTTGAATCCTGAAAATGTACAAAATATACTAATTAATGTTGATAAGGATGGTAATGTGGTTAAAAGCATTTTGGATTCTTCTGGGAAGAAAATAATTGAGTAAGGAGAATGAAATGAGAGATATTTTAAAAAATGAAGATTATTTCGAGGATTATTTAAATAGACAAAATAATAGAATAGAAAAGTATAAAGAATTAGC
>NZ_JBNLYE010000720.1:0-1146 GCF_050172095.1 Bacillus sp. GMs2/2 | reverse complement strand
GGACTAAAATAGAAAAAATTCTGGACGAGACTGTATTTAAAAACGTTTCTGAAAAATCCAGATATGTAGTAACTATGGTAATTGTTATGGTGGGAGAATTTGTTCTCATAGTCATTACTTCATTAAATTGGAGAGCTTCAATTATTGACACACTCTTTTTTGGTAGTATTATTTTGTTCTGCTGTATATGGCTAATACCTTATTTTGTTAATCAACAACAAAACATCGCTAAAGTTATGGATAAGCATTTTAGTGGAGGGGTAGATTTAGGTGAAATTCAAGTTCATCGTGCGAAACTTTCTGCATTTAATTTAGGAAGTATTGTATTTTCTATAGTGGGAATTATTATACCTATTTGTTATTATTTTAAATACTTTTTATAACGGTTTATTGGTTCTGTTGGAAATTTTTTAAAGATATAGTAATAGGTGAGATTACAGATATTTATGTAGAAACAACTTAGATGTATAAGACAATCCATGTGAGCGAAAACAGTAAAATACCCTATAAGGTCTCTTTTACTTGTTATCAATTAAAAAATGGTACTAATTTCCAAAACTTCCACCAGGACTTCTTTTTAGCTGCCCTCCCACCACTATGAGAGGTAAGTGAAGGAAACCGATACAGCTTGTGCGTATGCAGTGCATTTTGGCCTGGGTCACAGTCTTTTAACGTGGTCGAACTACAGGGGGAGTAAGCATATTCCCGATGGATCCATTTCTATACTTCCATTATCTAGGGAAATCCCCCAGTATCCAAGACTAAATTTTACCCATACATCATTTTTTGATGTAGCTCTTGAAGATAAAAACTATTTAATTTTCAAGGAACAGTTATTAACTTAAAACTTATTATACGAGGAGGGTGTATCATGAAAAAAATATGCTTTGTATTAATTGTCGACGCTGGTATAAATTATGGTTCAATATTTTCTCTACCATTTTTAAGGAATCAGGATGATTTGAAGGAATATTTCTCTAAGTATTATGATGTTTCAATTAATTATATTAGGGATAAAAACTCAGTTGACTATTTGGTAGTTCCCAAACCGTGTCCAGCTTTTGATAATGAAAATAATCTTCCAATAATTGAAGTACCAGCAATCTTATTTATGGAAAAGAATTTTGAAAAAATAAAGACTTATAT
>NZ_JBNLYE010000719.1:0-1152 GCF_050172095.1 Bacillus sp. GMs2/2 | reverse complement strand
GATGTCTACATATTGTCGTACAGAGGTTGCAATGGAAAGAGGAGAAGGATGTAAACTATATGATGTAGATGGTAAAGAGTATTTAGATTTATTTTCTGGCGTAGGAGTAAATGTATTAGGATACAATCATCCTAAAATTGTACAAACGACAATGGAACAAGTTACAAAATCGTTGCATCTGCCGTTTCATTTTTTAAATCCAGTTGCGATTGAATATGCAAAGAAATTAGTGGATTGCTCATTAAAAAACGGAAAGGTCTTTTTTACAAACTCTGGTACGGAAGCGACAGAAACAACTTTGAAATTAATTGATAAATATAGAGCTAATACGAATGAAGAACGTGAAGGAATTGTAGTGCTGAAGAATAGTTTCCATGGGCGTACGTTAGGGGCACTTCATTTTACGAGACAAGAAAGTGTATATCAAAATTTCCCTAAAACATCGATTCCTGTATATGAAGTAGAGCGCGAAAATATAGACCAATTAGAGGAGACTATTATTAAAGAAAAACCAATTGCGATTATGCTAGAGCCTGTTTTAGGAAGTGGAGGAATTTATCCTTTATCAAGTGAATATTTACATGGTGTTCAATATTTATGTGAAAAATATAATGTACTTCTTGTCGTTGATGAAGTTCAAAGTGGTATGGGTAGAACGGGAAAACTATTTGCTTATCAAAATTTTAATATTACACCAGATATTATTCAAATTGGTAAAGGAGCAGGAGGCGGGATACCGCTAGGAGGAATTATTGTAGGCAAAAAGTTATGTGATGTATTTTCACCAGGAGATCACGGGACAACGTTTGCTCATTCATCAATGGGAACGGCTTTAGGGTTAACGGTATTAAACACATTGATTGAAGATGGTTTAATGCACGAAGCGTATGAAACGTCACTATATTTAAATGATAAATTACAAGAAATTCAGAAAGAAAACTCTTATTATATTCAGGAAGTACGTCATGCTGGCATGATGTTTGGAATTAGTCTGAATGATACGAATGAAAATGTGAAGAAATTACAGGTTGAGCTAATGAATAAAGGAATGTTAGTCGATGTAACACAAGGGAATATTATTCGATTACTTCCGCCGTATATTATTACAAAAGAGGAAATTGATGCATTTATTACTCAATTTATTACTTGTAT
>NZ_JBNLYE010000718.1:0-1178 GCF_050172095.1 Bacillus sp. GMs2/2 | reverse complement strand
TTATTATTCGTTTCGGACTGATTTTGGCGTTACACCTAAATGATCATTTAATTTTTTTGAAATATCTTTTACATTTTTTTCATTTGGAATGTAATAATAAATACCACCGATACGTTTATCTGTACCTTCTATTTGCAATTTTTCCATTTCCAAATTAGATCCTGCCATATTTTTTGTAATGGCAAGCATATCGTCAAATGTTAAGTTCGTTTTCATATTTTTATCAACCGCATCTAGTAAAGAGCCCATTTTGCTAATTGATTGAACAGACATCGCTTTTTTAGCAATTGCTTCTATTACAAGTTGCTGTCTCTGTCCACGCATTGCGTCACTATCAATTTTACGCGTTCTTGCAAGTGCAAGAGCTTGTTCTCCATTTAAATGTTGGTAACCTTTTTCTAAATGGATCATACCAGCTTGGTCTTTACTATCTTGTTCAGTGAAAGTAACTGGTACATCAATATCAATACCACCAATTGAATCGACAATTTGTACGAATGATTCAAAGTTAAACTTCACATAATAATCAACAGGTACATTCAAAAATCTTTCCACCGTATCGCGTGTGCTTTCTACGCCACCAAATACGTGAGCATGAGTAATTTTATCTAATTTTTTTCTAGTTGGAATGTAAACACGTGAATCACGTGGAATACTTACTAGCTTAACAGACTTATCATCTTTATTAATTGTTGCTAATAAAAGTGCATCTGTTCGAACTGCTTCGCCATATTGGCTTTTTCTCATTTCACTTCCATCTACACCCATGATTAATATTGAAATATTATCCTTTAAAGGTTCGACTTCTTTATCACGCTTTGATGACTTATCAATTTTTGCATACGCATCATTTACAACAGCTTTTGCTTTATTATATATAAACGAACCATATCCTACTCCTCCAAAAATAAGTAGGAAAAATGGAATTAATATGAACCATTTTATTGACTTTCTTTTAGAACGCTTTTTATTACTTCTCGTATTTTGTTCTAATTCAGAGCTCATACCCATTCGCCTCTCTTTCTCTTTACCAAGTATAATGTAAGTCTATTTATCTTCATATTGAATTTCCTTTCACTAACCTTACAATTTTGTAAGGTTACTACTTAAACCCAATACGTATTCCATTTCACATTATACTCTCGTACTTATTTTTGGCAAGTCACTATTTACCAATT
>NZ_JBNLYE010000717.1:0-1179 GCF_050172095.1 Bacillus sp. GMs2/2 | reverse complement strand
ATGTTGGCTCGGTAGCTCAGTCGGTAGAGCAGAGGACTGAAAATCCTCGTGTCGGCGGTTCGATTCCGTCCCGAGCCACCATTTTTTTTATGCCGGCTTAGCTCAATTGGTAGAGCAACTGACTTGTAATCAGTAGGTTGGGGGTTCAAGTCCTCTAGCCGGCATCATTTAGGGGCATAGTTTAAAGGTAGAACTGAGGTCTCCAAAACCTCCAGTGTGGGTTCGATTCCTACTGCCCCTGTAAAGTATATGGGCCTATAGCTCAGCTGGTTAGAGCGCACGCCTGATAAGCGTGAGGTCGATGGTTCGAGTCCATTTAGGCCCACCATATATTATTCCGCAGTAGCTCAGTGGTAGAGCTATCGGCTGTTAACCGATCGGTCGTAGGTTCGAGTCCTACCTGCGGAGCCATGGCCCGTTGGTCAAGTGGTTAAGACACCGCCCTTTCACGGCGGTAACACGGGTTCGAATCCCGTACGGGTCATACAAAAAAGAGTCAGCATTATGCTGGCTCTTTTTTATTTTGTTAATCCTTTTTATTACGTTACTTTCCAGAAATAAATAAAGGAATTTTGGAAAAGCTATGGTATGTATAAAAAGGAGGAAATAAATAATGACACGAGTTAGAGACTTAATGAGTACCCATATTGTACATTGTACACCGCTAGACAATGTATATGAGGCAGCTGTTAAAATGAAGGAAGAATCAGTTGGATTAATTCCTGTTGTTGAAAATGAGCAAGTTGTTGGGCTTGTTACTGATCGTGATTTAGTCGTTCGAGGGATTGCTGAAAAACATCCTGGATCTAATAAAATTACAAATGTAATGACAACAAATATTATCTCAGTTTCTCCAGATGATTCTATTGAAAAAGCTACAGAGCTAATGGCACAGCATCAAATTAGACGATTACCAGTAGTTGATAGTGGTCAACTTATTGGCATGTTAGCACTAGGAGATTTAGCTATAAGGGAATCAGCAGATGATCAAGCTGGATTTGCCTTGAGCGAAATCTCAGAGCATACAGAGTAAATTGAAACTTTTATTAACCGAGAGTCTAATGGTCACTCATAAAGAGCTAAATTATATATAAAGTTCAGATACATTATTCTAGCATATATGGATTAAACTAATATGTTAGCGTGATGTATCTGAGACATTATATAATAAGGATACGG
>NZ_JBNLYE010000716.1:0-1179 GCF_050172095.1 Bacillus sp. GMs2/2 | reverse complement strand
TTTTTAATTGTAAACTTTTCATTTTTAGTTAACTGTATATTCTATACATATCAGGTTAACATAACCCATCATTAGCGTTAGCGAGGAAAAAGGACAACCCTGCTCTCACAAGTGAACCCTTTTTTAGTTCTATGAATCTATACATATTATATACATTCCTATCCTAACGTGGTTTTAGTGCTCTTGTTTGTTACTGGATTAGCCAAAAAACTGTATAAAATCTTGCATACTATTAGCGTGTTTTTCAAAAATACTGGCATCCCCCAATTTGTGCTTTCTTATGGATATTTCTTGACTCCTCATTAAAACACTCTCCTGTTCTTTGTCTATCTTTAAGAATAAACCCTGCTTGTTTATTTCAAGTTCTTGCATCGAGGCTTTACCTCCTCTCAAAGCCAAACAAACAATTCAGATTACATACCTATATCAAACTAAACATTCAATCTTTATCCAATTTGTAAATAAAAAAGGATAATCAGCCCCATAATGGACTAACTATCCTCTAAATTATTATCTAAATTCAATAAAGTGAAACTTTAATCAACCCTCACCAATCGGGCTTTTACGGGCAGTTGATCCCCACCTAATTTCTTTGCTTCCGCTGAAATTTGAGATGAGGGTCTTACTGCCCGGCAAATAGCGGGATAAAACTAGAACTTCTTTTCCTATGTATCATTACTTCGTTACTTCACCAAACTGCGCTCTCGTCACTTTCGCCAAGTCATCTACTTTAAGCTCAATTTGTATACCGATTTTCCCTCCACTTACAATGATCGTATTAAGTGATTGGGCACTTTCATCAATACATGTAGAAAATAGCTTTTTCATTCCAACTGGTGAACAACCGCCGCGAATGTATCCTGACACTTTCGTAATATCTTTTACAGGAATCATTTCAATTTTCTTTTCACTTACCGCTTTTGCCGCAGCTTTTAAATTTAGTTCCTCATCCACCGGAATAATAAACACATGATAATTTTTACTATTCCCTTGAGCGATTAACGTTTTATATACTTCTCTCACTTCTCGTCCAATTTTCTCGGCTACTGATACGCCATCAATTTTCCCATCGTCTGGATCATATGACATCATCGAATATTCAACTTTTTCTTTATCTAATATTCGCATCGCATTTGTTTTATCTTTTTTCATAACGTTCTCCTTAAAAGGTTATTTCAT
>NZ_JBNLYE010000715.1:0-1182 GCF_050172095.1 Bacillus sp. GMs2/2 | reverse complement strand
AAGGTATATATGAAAACTTTACTAAGACGATTTTTGTTAATAGCCTTTTTCATTACACCGATTGTTTTATTAATCAATTACTCTTTTATTTCAAAAGCAAAAGACAAACCCGATTTGCAAAACAAATCTAGTAAAACCGCTTCAAAAAGCGAAAAGAAAATAGAAGACCAAGAAATCACACTCACCTTCTCTGGTGATACAATGTTTGATTGGCAATTACGTCCTATAATCGAAAAGAATGGGGCTGATTACCCATTCCAACATGTAAAAGAAGAAATAAAAAAAGCTGATATTTCTTTTGTGAATTTAGAATCGGCATTTACAACGAAAGAAAAGAAAGCACCTGGGCAATTGTTTTGGATTAAAAGTGACCCATCTACACTACAAGCTATTAAAAACACTGGATATGACATCGTAAATATTGGGAATAACCACACACTTGATTATGGGCAAGATGGATTATTGGATACGATTTCTCACGTAGAAAAATTAAAGTTCCCTTACATTGGAGCCGGAAAAAATGCAAAAGATGCATATACTGCACGAGAAATGACCGTAAAAGGGAAAAAGTTTAAATTTCTTTCCTTCGTTCGATTTATGCCTGATTCTAATTGGGTAGCTGGTGAGAATAAACCTGGCGTTGCGAATGGCTATGATTTAAATCTTGTAACAAAAATAATTAAAGAACAAAAACAAGATGCAGACTATTTAATCGTCTATATGCATTGGGGCGTTGAAAAATCAAACCGTCCGGTAGAATACCAAAAGCAATATGTACCTAAAATGGTTGAAGCAGGAGCTAACGCGATTGTCGGAAGCCATCCACATTGGTTACAAGGGTTTGAGTATTATAATAAAGTTCCTATCGCTTACTCATTAGGTAACTTTTTATTCCCAAGTTATGTGAATGGAAAAAGCGCCGAAACTGGCGTATTAACTTTAACTTTTAAAGGAAAGGATGTCCAAATGTCATTCAATCCTTATATCATTCGCAACAACCAAGTTTCCCCTGTAAATGAGGAAGAAAAGAAAAAAGCTCTTCAATATTTACAAACAATTTCAACTGATGTAGAAATTGATGATACAGGGAAAATAAACGAAACTAGACGGCTCAAGATCTATTTCTCTGTAATTTACTTTACAGAATAGGTGATAAACATGCTGAAAAACTTATTAGAAAAT
>NZ_JBNLYE010000714.1:0-1196 GCF_050172095.1 Bacillus sp. GMs2/2 | reverse complement strand
CTTCATGTTTTTTTTACATGTTATTACACTTGTGATTGAATTAATTACTAAAATCTTTTTAATCGTAAAAAATCAATTATTTTTAGGCTGATAGCCGTACCTAATCTTTTACAATTTACTCACTCTTTTTGTTCTGTAATATTAAATTTTGAAACCAATTCCGTTAATTCTTCCACCTTTTCTTTCATTTTGTTGGATTGGATTGATATTTGTTCAATTGATACGGCCTGTGATTGAATTGAATTTACAGTTTGAAGAGTCTCCTTTTTCACATCCGTTGCAGTTTCAGAAACTAGCGAAAGAGAAGCATTTACTTCTTCTGTACCAGCAGACATCTCTTCTGTCGCTGCGGATACTTCTTGAATTTGACCTGTAATCTTATCAATATCTCTCATAATAGACAAGAAGGTTTGATTCGCTTTGTAAGCAGCTTCTTTTCCTTCTACTGCCTTTTGTTGTCCTTTTTGCATGACATTAACTGTATCTTGGGTATCTTTTTGAATGGATTTTATTAAATGATTAACTTCTTTTGCAGATTCTTTAGATTGCTCAGCCAAGTCTCGAACTTCTGCGGCAACCACTGCAAATCCTTTCCCATTCTCTCCAGCACGTGCCGCTTCAATAGCGGCATTTAAGGCAAGAAGATTCGTTTGTTCGGCAATATTAGTAATTGCAGCGAGAGCTGTATCAATCTGTTGTGTACGTGTAACAAGTTTATTTATTACTTTTGATGTTTCCTCGACAACATCATGCACACTATTCATTTGAAGAATAGAGTGATTTATCACTTCACTACCGATATTTATTCGTTCTGTAGTCGTTACTGCTACCTCAGCGACTACTGCTGAAGATTCAGCTACAGTTTGCACCCCGGTTGTAATTTCTTCCATTGAGGATGAGCTCTCCTGAATACTAGTTACCTGTCCTTCTATTTTTGTTTTTACTTCTAAAACAGTCTGTACAACCTCATTTGAAATACTAGACGCTCGATTTGTATCTTGTAATACGCCCTCCGTAGTAAAAATAACCTCTTGTGTTGTCATCTTAACATTCGCAATTAATTGTTGAAGGTTATCTAACATACTATTAAAAGACTGAACAATATGCCCTAATTCATTATTTGCTTTATAAGGAGTACGTGTTGTTAAATCTCCAGCTGCTACTTTTTCCATATCATTTTGTAGTAATGCAAGTGG
>NZ_JBNLYE010000713.1:0-1164 GCF_050172095.1 Bacillus sp. GMs2/2 | reverse complement strand
AGTGCAGAAGCTTATCAATTTTTAATGTATTAAACTATTTTGAATAACATATGTCAGATACTTGAAAAAACACAAATTTTATTATGATATGAAATCCTGTATGGAAAGTGTAGTTTATTTCTATTGTTTAATAAAAATATTAAGAATTTTAGGGATAATACATAAAGAGTAGAGGAGAAAGTAAACACGGAGGTTTGAAGAATGGGACAAGTAAGCAGATTTCAAGAAAAACAACAGAATCGTCGTCAAAAGGCAATTTTTAATATTGCATTTACTTTGGTATTAGTGACAGTTGGTATAGTGACATACCAATTGTTTACCCCTTCTAATACATCAACGAAAGCAATTGCTCAAGAAAAGAAAGTAACAAAGATAGAAGAGAAGAAAACTGAAGATAAAGAAACAGCAAAGATAGAAGAAAAGAAAACCGAAGATAAAGAAACAGCAAAGATAGAAGAGAAGAAAACTGAAGATAAAGAAACAGCAAAGATAGAAGAGAAGAAAAATGAAGATAAAGAGGCAGCAAAGATAGAAGAAAAGAAAAATGAAGATAAAGAGGCAGCACAGCTAGAAGAGAAATCAAAAACAGAAAAATCGGTAAAAACGAACGGAACTGAAAATAATGAGGAAGAAAAAACGGCATCTCAAGAAAAGGGTTCTCAAACTAATCCTTCTTGGAAGCCAATTGGTACCGAGCAAGGAGCAAAACCTGAAATGAAATTTAAAGAAGGAACAGTAGATTGGAGTGAGATGAAAAAAGCAATTTCTTATGCTGTTGATGTTCCAGAGAGCCAATTGATTTTCGATTTTATTGGGAATAATGGTAATAATAAAGCCTACGGTAATGTACGAGATAAGCAAAATAATAAAAAATATAAGGTTAATATTGATTGGGTAGAAAATCAGGGGTGGAAACCAGTATCTGTACAAGTGGTAAGATAAATAATAGAAATGTAATGATGTAAATCAGCTGTCCATATGGACAGCTGATTATTTTTTTGCTTAGCGTATTTTTTTGAAAATGCTGGTGGTACCTCGTTGAGAAACAGGAATTAAATCTATATTTTGTTTTATTTACCTTACTACTTTATCCATAACTTCTTTATATTTATAATAGTAATTAGTTTCAAATAAATAAATAGTTGTACGGAAGAAAATGTTCCT
>NZ_JBNLYE010000712.1:0-1212 GCF_050172095.1 Bacillus sp. GMs2/2 | reverse complement strand
ATTATAAGATAGTTATGCGTTAATTTTAGTTTGAAATAATTATGTTGTCAGTTTTTTCAGAAATCTTACAAGCGTGTAAGGTAAATGAAAGATGAATCAATATGAGCTGTAAGACAATTCATTTACACTTTATAGTGAGCAGTGGAAATGAAGGGAGAATATACATGGAAATTTTACATGCAAAAAGTATTAGTAAAGTATATAAAGGGAAAGTACCTTATAAAGCATTAGTAGATATTGATTTATCAATTCAAGAAGGTGAATTTGTAGGAATTATGGGTCCATCAGGTAGCGGAAAAACAACGTTATTGAATATGGTATCTACTATTGATTCTCCATCATCGGGAGAAATATTTATTAATGGCACAAATCCTTTTCAATTATCATCAGAAGAATTAGCGTTATTCCGCAGAAAACAATTAGGATTTGTTTTTCAATCATTTAATCTTCTTAGCACACTTACTGTAAAAGAAAACATCGTATTGCCGATGACTTTAGATGGTGTTTCCGTGCAAGAAATGAACAAGCGATTGGAAGAGATTGCAGAGAAGTTAAATATTACAGATATATTGAATAAAAGAACGTTTGAAATATCAGGGGGACAAGCTCAAAGAACAGCAATCGCTCGTGCGATCGTTCATAAGCCGCAATTATTACTTGCAGATGAACCAACAGGGAACTTGGACTCTAAATCTTCAAATGATGTAATGGAGATGCTTGATACTCTTAATAAAGAAGAAAAAGCAACGATGATGTTAGTTACACATGATCCGTATGCTGCGAGTTTTTGCAGTAGAGTAGTATTTATTAAAGATGGTCAACTATATAACGAAATTTATTGTGGTGAAAGCAGACAAGCCTTTTATCAAAAGATTATGGATGTTCTTTCTTTGTTAGGAGGGAAAAGGCATGACTTTTCGTCAGTTCGCATTTAATAATATTTTTCGTAATAAGCGTACATATGCTGCCCATTTTTTTAGTAGTACATTTTCTATTATGGTTTTCTTTACGTATGCTCTTTTATTATTTCATCCTGATTTACAAGGGGAATTAAAATCAACAAGTGCAACAATGAGTGCATATGGTACGATGGGATTTACAATTTCGCAAGGTTTGATTTTTGTATTTTCATTTTTCTTTATTCTATATTCAGTTAGTTCATTTTTAAAAACTCGTAAGAAAGAATTTGGCATATTAATGATGCAAGGTATG
>NZ_JBNLYE010000711.1:0-1218 GCF_050172095.1 Bacillus sp. GMs2/2 | reverse complement strand
TATCACTAAAATAACTTTCTCTCTTATTCTTCATCCAATCCCAACCGCTATTTACCCACTTTTGATTATTGCTACTTGTTATACTTGCAGCAATAAACGGTGAAACAAATACAGCAGTTGAATAACTACCAATATTAGATCCATTTAATTGATAACCATCCACAATTTTAGAAGGATTTCCATTCGTTTTATTTTGAATCCACGAAGAAACTTTATCAGAAATGACTTTACTTCTTTTCTCGCCGTACATCGCATAGTCCATTACAATTCTCAATGGTACCCGACTAGCATTGTAATAATATGCATTTGTATATTCTGACTCCTCTAAGAAGTCTTTAGGTGCGGGTTGTGGTGGGTTTTTTACAACGAAATCTGAAATAAGTCCTGTATTTGGAGAGTACTTATTACTAAATTGCGTATAAACATCGTACAAATTATTAATAACAGTAAGCCAAGTTTTATCACCTGTAAATTCATAAAATGCTCTAAGGTGTGACATCATCCAATCAGATGGTCTCGTATCAAGTGAACTTTTAGAATCCCAATCTCCTAAATTTAGTCGGTTATTATTTGTAACATTACTAGCTTTAATACCTTTTGTAATCATGTCTTGTGCTTCTTTCAAATAATTAACTGTTCCATTAGATCCCCACTGCTTATGAGCAAGAAGAAGAGAATACGCAATATCTAAATCTCCATCAGTAGCAGAATCAAAATGACCTTGTGCTTTTTTACTATCTGCGACAACCCATCCCATTAAATTAGGATTTTGAGAACTTTTAAAAGTTCTTGCTGTTTTAAATAAACCGTCATAGATTTTTTGAGCATTCGAATCATAACCAGCCATTAATACTGTAATTATCATCCCATACCCTTGACCTTCTGAAGTTCCAAGTGGCTTAAACCCATCTGCATCACCTGTAATCTCTCCTTTTACATAATAACCACCAGGTAAAGAAGATAAATCATTTTTCAAATATTTCTTTTTCCAATTATCGTAGTAACTTCTTACAGAAGCATTTAAACTTTCCTGTGTAACATGATTCGGTTTTATAACACCTGCATAATTAACTTGCTGCGGAAATGGTTTCATTTCCTTTGCAGCAGCTACTTGTTGATTAACTACGGGAATAGAATTTTGTACTGAATTGTCCGTTACACTTGCTGCGAAACTAGAATTAGAAAAACTAGCTAGTCCGATTCCTACAATAGAAATAC
>NZ_JBNLYE010000710.1:0-1218 GCF_050172095.1 Bacillus sp. GMs2/2 | reverse complement strand
ATAGCTATTTATTCTCTTTTTTTCTAAATTTATCCATAATATTATAAGCAACTATATTCCATATTAAAGAAAGTACGGTAACAAAAAGTACAGCTAAAGAAAAATAAATCCTATCCTTCCATGTATCATGTACAATCATGCCCAGTATAATCATTATTAACGCACCAACACATATAACTATTTTTGAAAATTTTTGCATTCTATTATCTCGCTTCCTTCTCAAACTTAAATGAAACTCCTGCGGAATCTATAACCATACCCACCTATTATAATCTCACCTTTGACACTTCTATCATAATCACCTAATACAGGTATATAATCAGGTGTCTTAATTTTAATAATTTCCGCTTCATATGTTTGCAATACTATCAACGTTTCAAATGTCCTTTATACATTCCTTATTTAACCCCAAAATATTAAAATATGAATATTATAAAAATTAACTATCTACTTCCCATCAAAATTATGGTAATCCTATTAAACCTGGGGTTACCCCTTCTACCTTTGCCCATCCAAACGAGCACTCAACTAACATTTGATTCTTACACTTAATTTTTAATAAACCCTCTTCTTCTATCGTATTTATTTCAAAATAATCAATTATATTTTCTGTCCCTAAACCTTTTATTGTTAAATTATGAATAGTAAAGAAAGATATCTCTACATAAATTACATCCCACTTATTCCATCGCTTTGGCTTGTTTTCAACATTTTCCTTTGTCATCAATTGAATAACTAAAGTCGGACCATCTCTTTTAAGACGCACATCTAATAACTCTGATTCTTCCAAATTTGGTATTTTCCCAAAAATACTAATTAACGCTTGGGGATTTAAAAATTTAAATTGATCAATCATTTTTATACTCCCTATTTATTATTTCTCTTCTCAAAATAATAATGATCCTCCATACCATCTACCTGTCCTGTTCGTGTATTGTATTCAGGTCTTACATTATGATGCAGTGGATGATCTCCAACTCCACCTTCTCCAAACTTATGACCCTCTGAATGATCTTGATTCTCCTTTTACTTCATATGTAAATTCTCGAGTCATAATAGGCTGTTTATTATCATTTAATATCCTTTTACCATTACTATCTGTTAATGGTACCATTTTTTTACTAATCGGGTGTTGAAATCTAGGTATATTTAATTGTCTTTTAATTTCTTTTAAACTAGCCCCCTAGATTCATGAAAATTTTCCCCCTCAATCTTCTT
>NZ_JBNLYE010000709.1:0-1219 GCF_050172095.1 Bacillus sp. GMs2/2 | reverse complement strand
CAAAATCCCAATCGAATTCACTATAGTCTTTTATCCAAAATATATTTTCAGTTGGTAAAATATTTGCACGTTTAGATTGAATTAAAGGTAATCGATCTATAGGTGAGTGTAAAGTTATTTCCGTATTCAGCTTGAGCTTTTGGCTAGCTCTTAGTACGTATACTAGTTTTAACAGCGGACGTATCCCTCGTTGAAATATATCTATATGTCCTAAATCGTACATTATATTAATTGCGTGGGAGTATGTAAGCAAATGCCCAATTAAATCATGATGTGATTCCGCTCGATAAATACTATTAAATTTCGATAACTCATTTAAAATGAACTGAGATACTTGTGTTGGATTACTCAATTCACTTTGTATCTCCTCTTCAAAACTTAATTGTTTTACTTCTTTCGTCGTATAACCAATCCACGATCTACCTGGAATTGTTTTTCGAAATGATAAAATAAGAGTAGTAATCCCTTCAATTGCTTGATTATCACCCCATTTTTGTAGCTCTTTCATAGCTAATAAACTTAATGACGCATAAATGACGTTATGCCCCACCCAATGAAGCTCATCAATCGTTTGTTCTAAAGATTTTATAATCATATTTTCCGCAATTTTAAAATCTATTTCTTTTTTATCATCAATCATCTCACCAATTTTTTTCTTGTTCAGCATCATCCTTGTTTGCGAATACATATTACGAGCTGTTTCTTCATCAATATTATTATCTTTCATAAAAAAATAACTAGCAATTGCAGCTGCTCCAAAATGCGCATGCCAAATATCATTTGTTTCTTTTTTACATTGAGAAATAATTGAAAGGCCGCCTTTTAAAATACTTTTGTTTTCCATTTTCTTTCTCCTCTAGTTAAAATCACTATATTTTCATCCTAAAGATGGTGTCAGTACAAATAAAATGTGATTCGATTCATCACTTTTATTCAAAAATCGATGCTTCACATTTGGTGGAATACGTACAACATCGCCTTCTTCTAAAAAATATTCTTTTCCCTCCAATTCTACGTACACTTCCCCTTTCATAATAACAGCAATCTCTTCCTTATCTTCATGGGAATAATGACTTTCTGTTGTGTTTGCTTGTTTATTTAAATCCATCATTAACATTTCAATACGTGCTTTCATAAAATCAGGTGTTAATACATCATATACAATATGATCATTGTTTTCCCGATATACTTTTTTTCGATCTTTTTTCTTAGAAATGAG
>NZ_JBNLYE010000708.1:0-1221 GCF_050172095.1 Bacillus sp. GMs2/2 | reverse complement strand
CCCTCAAGGATTGAGGGGGTGGGGAGTTCGATTCATGGGGTCAAGGGGAAGAGTTCCCCTTGTAGGTTCGGACAAAGTCCGAGGTGTTTTCTTTGCCATGCTTGCATGGCTTGGCGAAGCCAAAGAGCCTCGCAGAGCACGTCCAAATAGAATTTGGTATAACGTGCTAGACCATATGCTATGAGTCTGGCTGATCTCCATGTTATACTAGTTATTAAAAAGGGGGTTCTCGCTCATGGCTCACGTTCAAAAATACACAAAAGGAAATGTACAAGGACTTTCGATTCACTGGGATAGAAAAACAGAAAATCATTCGAATCTAGACATTGATAATGAGCGGTCGGATTTGAATTATGATTTATGTGAAAAAGAAGGAGATACACTTTCTCGAATGAATCAGCGTTTAAGTGAAGTATATGTCCTTAAGCGAAATGATGTAAAAGTATGTGCAGATTGGGTTGTTACGTTACCAGAAAATTTGAAGGGGATTTCAGAAAAAGAACAACGTGAATTCTTTGAGAAGACCTATGAGTTTTTAGCAAATCGTTATGGTGGGGAAAAGAACGTACTTTCAGCGAATGTCCATATGGATGAAACAACACCACATATGCACTTTGCTTTTATGCCTGTTGTTTGGGACGAGAAAAAGCAAAGGGAAAAGGTTTCAGCAAAAGAAGTGCTAACACGTAAAGAGTTAAAAACATTTCATCAAGATTTAGATACCTTTTTAAAACAACAAATTCCGCATATCTACAAAGAAGGCATTTTGAATGAGAAGACAATTGGTTTTGAGACAGTTAAAGAGTTGAAAAGATATGCTGAGGAAATACAAAAACAAAAAGACCAACAAAAAGCAAATGCGACTGCAGAAATGAAAGTGTTTAAAGAACCAAAACAAGTGTTGAAGAAAATCGAAGCATCAGCAAAGAAAACGATATTTGGAGATAAGGTCACATTGCCATCAAAAGACTTTGAGAAATTAAAAGAGTTATCTGTATCTAGCATGAAAGTACAATATCAAGCAGGAAAAAGAATGGATGCAGCAGCCGAAAAAATTGAAGAGCTAGAAGAGAAGTATTATAAGGCAGATCGTAGGGCAGATAATGCCGAACTTCAATTTGGTTTATTAGAAAAAGAAGTAGACCAGCTGAAGAAACATCGAACAGACGCTATTGTATATAAAAGTATCTTGCAAGATACAAACAGACAGATAGAAATTAG
>NZ_JBNLYE010000707.1:0-1236 GCF_050172095.1 Bacillus sp. GMs2/2 | reverse complement strand
TAGTTTGGCGACATGAACCAATTTAAAACTCCTAGAATAGCAAGGGTCTTATTTAACATTTTTAATGTTCACTTATGACGATAATTATAACATAAGGTGAATTTAATGTGAATAAGAACCTCTATTTTTCCATGTTTTTTCTGTATGTGTTTAGTGGGAGAAATAGGAGGTTTTTTTGTGATTTCACGAAACTTTTTGTTAAGTCGAGCAAAAGCGGAACTAAGTCCCCACATTCATCACTTATCTAAAACTCCTGGAGCTATCAATCAAGAAATCAAGAAAATAATTTCTTATATTGATAGTATTGTCCTAGAGTGTGAAGGTGCTACCACAAAAGATTATCTTACCAAAAGGAAATACGAAGCTTTAGAGACTGTTTTATCTTATTTAGTACAAGAAGGCTATAGTCAAGTTAGACAAGAACACATCAGCAAAAAATCTGGAATTTCAAAACCTATTATTAATTACGTTTTTAATTGGCTGCAAGATTTAGGAGTATGCCAACAAATAAAGGTAAGACGACATGGAAAGATCGCCCCCTCTGTTTACATCTTAACAATACATAATAACTATTTAAAGATTGTTGAATATTTCAAGATAAAATGGGCTGTAGCAATTGATGTTTGTGCTACTTTTACTAGATTTTTAAAGAACAAAATTAGTAAAAACTCTGATGTAACAAATCTTGAATTTATGCAAAAAAACAATTTTAAACCTTCACCTTCCTTAGATTTTTTCAGCATTGAAGAGCAATCAAAACCTGCTGTCAATCATGAGAAACAAGGAAAAAATAATAGATTACAAGAATTAAATGATTATTTGAGTGAAGATCAGAAAAGAGCGTATTACTACATTTTGAGTCAAGAGCTAACATACCTATCTGAAAATGATGCGTATACAATTGCTTTAAGATTGCCACCGGATATTGATCGCTACACAAGATGGGATTTTGAAGAATGTGTGCAATGGTTCCAGTTTAATAAAGCTGAACACAGTAATCCTGCACATTTCATAAAAATGTTTAATCAAAAATCTAAACAGAAGCAAGAACGTAGAAAACGTAATGCACAAAATACAAGGTCACTCTCAGATACAACTAATAGTCATACATTTGTTTTCTATAATTTTCTAGAAGAACACGATTAAAATCAAAAAAATCCAATTACAAATAGCCTTGCTGAAAAAAAACATATACAGCAAGGCTATTTGTAATGTCTTCCTATAGTTCTTTATGAC
>NZ_JBNLYE010000706.1:0-1248 GCF_050172095.1 Bacillus sp. GMs2/2 | reverse complement strand
AATAATCGCTATTCCTACAATTAAAATCAAAAAGGCTTGTAGGATAATATCTTGTGTTTCCCATAACGTGCACAAATACAGAAGACTTCCCGAACAAAAATAGTACATGGCTAATAATAGATTTATATTTGCGATTATCATTTGATTCTTTACAATAGCGGCTATTCCTGCCAAAACAAGCGTACAAACTCCTATACTTAGCAAAATATATGCAATAATCTAAAAAAAAATCATCCTCACACCCCTTTCCCTCTAAAATCTCATTTAAACCACTTAAAAGACCGAATAAAAGACGTAATCCCATTCAATACCAAATGCATTAACAGTTTCTTTAAAATCGATTATAAACAAATTTGAAGCGTCATTTTTTCTGAAAGGGAAACTTTTTATGTTGAAAATCATATATGCATTGTTTTCCAACAAATCCAATTGAAAATCCTGTAAAAAAGGTTGCACCAATGATTCTCAATCCCCATTGCCACGTATTTTCTTGTAAAAAATGATGCGATACATAGAGGCATACTCCTGTACAAATAATGATCCAAATTCCAAATTCCCAATACAATCATTCTTTATCGCCCCATTTCCACTCGATTAAACCTCTTTATAACGCTTCTGTAACAATTGCTGTACACGTGCCGCATACATTCTAAAATAGGGAATATTTTGTGCGGCAACCTTTCCAAAATCCATTTGCATTAATGTTTCTTCTAACAGTTTGAACTCAAATTCTAAAAATTTATCATGCTGTTTCTGAATCGAATGCGGGATATTATGCAAAGCATCCGCAATTTCTCGTACATATGTCACACTGTATTCGTCTTCTTTTAAATAGGAAAATACATTTCGAATCAATACAAACGTTTCTTGCAGTATTTCATATCCAATGTGATGCAATACATTTTGATTCACCAACTCCCTCATTCCTTTCTCTATGGTCCTTCAATTCCTGTATTGATTTGGAACTCATAATTTTCTACAAACCATTTCTCACCTTCCAATACTAAATTTAATTTCATCGTGTGTTTTTCTTGTTGTTCCGTTCCATCAACCGTTACAAGATAATCATATTTAACCGTTACATCCGCCTTATTATCAGCGGTTTTGATGTAGTACATATCTGTTATCTTTGCTTTCGTTTGAATGTGCATAGAGCCATCATCTTCTATATGGTTATGTGCATCATCTGACGCATTTAATAATTTGTTTCGTGCTTCTCCTGTTATCATTTCTTTAATCTTTTCAAAT
>NZ_JBNLYE010000705.1:0-1250 GCF_050172095.1 Bacillus sp. GMs2/2 | reverse complement strand
TTTTAAAAGCTATTAATAAATTTAACATTCGAGTGTTGGGTAAAGCTAATTCTAAAGGTGTGGAATTAGTTGATAAATAGGAGTTTAAACGAGTTATTAAAGGCGTACGAGTAAAAAGTACGTCTTTTTATTTTTATAAATAATGCTTAAGGCTGATGAGAAATCACATTATCCATCTTACACTTGAAAGTAGCTATCGTATTTCAAGTATGGAATGAAAAGAGGAGAATATAATCTTTAAAGATAAACAAGTTTATAGGAGGATTCTAAATGGATATTTTACCTGTTGTTCTTATTATTGTTTTAATGCAAAGTAAAGAACGAAAAGTGAAAATAAACCGTATTTGGCTCATTCCGGCTTTGTTGTGCTTTGTAACAATCCAGTCCATTATTCATATGGGACAAATAACTTTGCTGCAAGGACTACTGTTTGTTGTAATGCTTGGAATTGGCTTAGGTCTAGGAATTATACGGGGAAGAGCTTTAACATTTCGATTAGATAGTAAAACAGGTCATGTACTACGAAAAGGAAATTGGGTAAGTGCAATAATCCTTCTTGTTATTTTAGGAGCAAAAATTATGATTAAACAAAGTATGTTTTCTGGTAGTACGCACCAGACATTAATGGTTGTAACAAATGCCTTTTTATGTATTACATTAGGCACTGTGATTAGTAGACGTTATTATATTTGGAAAAAATATAATGAATTAACACAAAAAGCGTAAATACATTCACCCCTTGTTTAACATTGCTAAGAACGGTAATACTAATTAACATTGAACTTTTACAACAAGGGATGATAATATGATATACATTTACACAGATTTTGGTGGAACACATACTACCTCACTAGCTGCAGCGTATCATTTGAATAAATTACCAACGGATCGCAAGTTAACGAAAGAAGAAATTTTGAATGTAGATTACTTTAATAAATTGAAAACAGAAGATATGGGAAAAATTATTTTTCATGGAATAGACGAAAACGGTCATCCTGTATATACGATTGGATGCGGCGCATCAAAAGTTGTTGTACCTGCGATGAAGCATTTAGGAGAAATCTTGCAAAAACATTATCAAAGTCATGAAAAGATTATTTTTTCTAATACATCACCAACCGTACCTTTACCAATGACTTTCGGTGGGCTGTTTTCTAGAAGGTTCCATATCGATTTTATTGGCGTACCGTTACTCGTATGGGGAGCAAAAATTTGCTGTGATAATATACAAAGGCTTGTTAGTTAAGATC
>NZ_JBNLYE010000704.1:0-1251 GCF_050172095.1 Bacillus sp. GMs2/2 | reverse complement strand
CTTTATTGCCTTATAAATAAAATACTGTATAAGAAATGCTATAACTAAGAAAAAGATTTGGACTGGTATGCCTAAAAATTTCATGAAGTCCATTATATATACTAGCCCAGGTTCTGAAAACCAAACTCTTCCCTCAGTATACATTCTTTCATAAGAATAATAATCTGTCCCTACTCCATATCTAAATCCGGCTAATAAAAGAACGTACGTACTAGCCAACCAATAGAATACTTGAGCATATCTCCCCTTCAATAAGGTTAATAACGATAGTATTAGCATAAAAATATATGCAAACATTTTATGAACTCCTTAAACGTTTAAATAAAACTTCATACAAACCTATCTTTAATAAAACAGCACCTACCCTATGCTTAAATGGTAATAGGTTGTAAGAATCTGAAAGACTATTCAGTTGTCTTTTTTTCTCTTTTACAGGTTTCTTATTTTCTAATGAGTAGTTTATTAAGTATATCCACAACCTTGCTTCAACCACTCCACAAAATTTCTCGTAGGAACTTTCTTTAAAAAATGTTTTTAATACATTCATTGTATTTACTAGAGATTCATCAATGATCGGATTATAACTTCGAGTTATTGATCCTTCCCTCTGGATATAATAATACAAAGCTTCATTTACTACTTCTATACTATTACAAAAATATAAATATCTCGGCATAAAACCTACATCTTCAAAAAAAGCACGATTTTCAAAATATAATTTATTTTCTTTAATTATTTCTGTTCTATATAACTTGTTCCAAGCTACAACAAAAGGCTCATCATGTTTACAAAGAAAATTCTCTAGGACATCACCATTCAATAGATCTTTGTTAAAATAATATTCTTTCTCCCGTAGCTTACTCGCACCCTCATCTAACCAGATCTTTTTAAAACCGCAAACTACCAGGTCAATATTACCTGGAATGATTTTTTTATATAAATTCTCATACATAGATTTATCTAAATAGTCATCACCATCTACAAATGCTATAAATTCCCCACTAGCATGATTAATTCCCGTATTTCTTGCAGCACTTAAGCCACCATTTTCTTGAGAAATTACTCGTACACGTTTATCACGCTTTGTAAACTCATTAGCGATATTTACTGTATTGTCACGTGAACCATCATTTATAACTAATATTTCAATTTCCTTAATACTCTGCGCAATAAGACTTTCCAAACACTTTTCAATATAACCCTCAACATTATACGCCGCTACAACTATACTAATTTTAGGCTTCTCCATAG
>NZ_JBNLYE010000703.1:0-1252 GCF_050172095.1 Bacillus sp. GMs2/2 | reverse complement strand
ATTCATTTTAAAGGAGGAAGTTAAAGATGGAAACGAAGTATAGTAAACCTTTTGTATATGAATTTATTACGGAGAAAGAGGTCATGAATGCGGCGAATGATCTAGTGAAGAAAGGGATAGACCAAAAAGATATTTACGTATTAACACATGAGAAAGAGAGGACAGATAGAATCGCAGACAATGCAGACGTGAATACAATTGGGATAAAAGAGGAGGGACTTGGGACAAGCATTATTAACGTCTTTCAAAACACAGGAGATCAGTTAAGAAATAAGATGCAAGAGTTAGGGCTTAATGAGGAAGAGGCGAACTTCTACGAAGAAAAGCTGGATGAAGGAAAAATCTTGTTATTCGTTAAGGATTTAGAAAGAGTCGGTGAATGGTTACAAGAAAGAAGATGCATGTATTCTATTTAAATTTGTATCCTGTAAATCTATAAATCTATTACGAAAAGGAGATTGTAAATATGAGTGAGAACGGACTAAAAGAACAAGTTAAAGGTAAAGTTGAAAAGAAAAAAGGACAAGTAAAAGAAGGAATTGGTGAAGTTACAGAAGATAGAGAGTTGGAAAATGAAGGGAAGTGGGAAAAAACGAAGGGAACGATAAAAGAAAAAGTCGGAAAAGTGAAACAAAAGATAAGTGATGAATTAGATAATAAAGAATAATATATGTTCATCAAGCTTTGGTTACATACTAAAGCTTGATGAATCCAATATAAAACGAATATAGGAGGTTTAATTGTGGGACTTATTATTACGTGTATTGTAGGTGGACTTATTGGTGCGTTAGCTGGAATGATTACAGGAAAAGACTTTCCGTTAGGTATAGTTGGTAACGTGATTGCCGGATTAATCGGATCTTGGGTAGGTAGTGCGTTATTTGGTCATTGGGGTCCTGAATGGGGAGGCATCTTTATTCTTCCAGCGTTATTAGGTGCAATCGTCTTTATTTTAATCGTTACATTCTTCTCTAGAATGCTGCGGAAAGCGTAAGTATGATAATAAATAGTAATCTTAAGTTTATTATATATAGTTATAAAGTTAATGAACTGATAAATATACATAAAAAAGCATCCGATTAAAATAATTGGATGTTTTTTTATGTAATCTGCATAGGAATAAGCGGGGGATGAAGGCCCCCGCTTATTAAAATTACACTTTCTATCATGCCTTTCGAGAGGACTCCCACTTCTAAACGTAAGTGAAGGTGGTGAAAAGAAATAACCAATCGTTTTGTCATATCCCACATAG
>NZ_JBNLYE010000702.1:0-1258 GCF_050172095.1 Bacillus sp. GMs2/2 | reverse complement strand
AGCAAGCAGTTACGGATTAGGTTTAGTAGGTCGTCCAGTGATTCCAACCGCAAAACAAAAGGTAGAACATATAGAAATACCAGGACGACATGGTTCACTTACAAAGAAAGGGGCATATGAAAATGTCCCTTTTAAGGTGAAATTTAATATGTTGGAAAGGGAAAATATTAAACCTTTCATAAGACGTGCAAAACCTTGGTTATTACAAGGGAAAACACTTTTTTTCACAGATGACGATGTACATCGGAAGATTAAGCATGTTGAAATGGGAGACATCACAACTGAAATTGAGGAGCATGGTGAATTTGAGGTGGATTTCACACTAGATCCCTTTGAATATACAGAGGATGTAAATCTAAAGCTCACCAAACCTGATGTAATTTATAATCCAGGTACAATTGAATCTGATCCTAAGTTTTGGATTGTGGGAAACGGTACTTTCCGTATAACAATCAATGACGTCTCTTTTCAAATAAAAGATGTGAATGGTTCTGTTGTCATAGATTCAGAAGTACTTGAAGCATATACCGATACCATATCAATGAATAATAAAATGGTTGGGCAGTTCCCTATATTCAACATGGGAGAAAATAAAATAGAGTGGTCAGGATCAATTCAATTTATGGAAATTCGACCTAGGTGGAGATATAAATGATTACTTTATATAAACCAAATGAGACGGATTTTACACACAATGGTATAGGGGCTTTAGATAAAAATATTTATAACGCAACTGTTGAGGAAGAACTCAATGGTTTATTTTTATTTTCATTTAGTTACCCATTGTTTGCACCGCATGGTCTGGAAATAGAGGGAATGAGTATCATTAAAGTTCCAACTCCGGATGGTGAACAACTATTTCGAGTGGCAGCGCCTAAAGTCAGTATGGGTGAGATTACAGCACAATGTTATCACATTTTTTATGACTTAACTGAAAATCTAATTGAAGACATTTTCGCTGAAGCAACAAATGGTAATGGAGCAATGAATCGTATGTCAGCAGGATGCCAATATAAGCATCCTTTTCAGTTTTATTCGGATGTACCAAAGATAGCCAGTGCACGTATTGTCCGTAAAAATCCTGTGGAAGCATTATTGGATTCTAGTCAAGACAATTCATTTGTTAATCGTTGGGGTGGCGAATTAAAACGAGATAATTTTGACGTGAAGATGCTACAAAATCGTGGTATGGATCGCGGGGTAGTTATTCGTCATAAGAAAGATTTATTAGGATATGAAGGTAATGTGGATTGGAAAC
>NZ_JBNLYE010000701.1:0-1259 GCF_050172095.1 Bacillus sp. GMs2/2 | reverse complement strand
TGATTTAAATTCCAAATATAATCTCCTGTAAGTGCGATATGTTCCCAGCCTAATGGAGAGATGTGCTGAATATATTCCTCTGGAATATGAATACCATTATTCCGTAACGTTTCAATTGCACGAGAGATATAGATAGAATTCCAAGTTACAATCGCAGAAATAATGAGTTGAAGTCCACTTGCACGATGCAATTGATCTTCATAGGATCGGTCACGAATTTCTCCTAATTGATTAAAAAACACAGCTCTAGCCAAAGAGTTTTTACTTTCGCCTTTATTTAATTCAACCTGAACTTTTCTTCTGTGTTCAGGATCTTGTATCCACTTTAACATATATAAACTTCTTTCTATTCGGCCGATTTCACGAAGTGCGATAGATAAACTATTCTGTCTAGGGTAAGATGATAATTTTTTTAAAATCAGAGAAGCTGTAACTGTTCCTTGTCGTACAGAGCTAACTAAACGTAATATTTCATCCCAATTTTCACGTATTTTCTTTACCTGAATTGTTCCGCCAACCATGAAGTTAATATGGTCATATATTGTTGGAACAGATACTGTATATATTTTATGATTATCAATCGTTTTAATTCGTGGTGAAAAGCGAAACCCTAACATATGGCACATTCCAAATATATGATCAACAAAACCCGCGGCATCTGTATAATGTTCTTCAATTTGCAAATCTGTTTCATGATACAGTAGCCCATCAATAATATGTGGTGCCTCTTCTGAGGAACTAATAACTTGGACATAAAATGGATGATATTGATCTGATATATGTGTATAAAAACTTAATCCTGGGTCATGACCATACTTACCATTTACTTGTGCTAGGGGACTGGAAGTCCCACCGGCGCGAAAAAATTGTCCATCTGAAGATGAAGTAGTGCCCTCTCCCCAATAGGAAGAAAAAGGTTGTTTATGATGAAAATTTGCAATATCTCCAAGCGCTTTCGTATAGCTTTCATCTCTTATATACCAATCTGCTATCCAAGCTAGCTGAGAATATGAGATATTTGGACAAGCATCAGCCATTTTACTTAATCCTAAATTAATTCCATCTGATAAGATAGCCGCAAATAAAATTGATTTTTCTTTTGGAGCCTGTTGAGTGTGAAGATGAACAAAGTGTTTGCTAAACTGTGTCCAAGTATCTACTTCTACTAATAAATCTGTTAATTTAATACGCGGCAATAAGTCATACACAAGTCGAGTAATTTCTTCTACATCTTCTGGAACCATCTTTTTTAGAGAAGC
>NZ_JBNLYE010000700.1:0-1259 GCF_050172095.1 Bacillus sp. GMs2/2 | reverse complement strand
ATATACTGACATGCTAGCTGAGAAGATAATAAATTCCGACCGTTTATGGTGATATTACGTATACCATCTGTTGTGTGTTTTTTATTTTTTGTATTAAATTTTATTTCTTTGAAGCGTGAAAAAATTCCTTTTTCATGTAAACGAGTGAAAATGAAATCTAATAGAACTGCTGTTTTAAAGCTTGCACTTCCAATTTGGTTTATTTGATTTATACTTTCTCTAATTCTATAACTTTGAATAGGCCATTTTAGTACAAATCCCAAATAATCTTTAATTACATTTTGTACCTCATTATTTCCAGAGAAAATTGTTAATACCTTTGCAGTTTTATCTAGACTAATTTTTATTCTATAAACTGCAGATAGGGTATCTAAACATCGCTCTCCTCTCCTCCAATAATCAGAATATTCTTTCAACCTGACAGTTAATTTCAACATTGAATCCCCATTTTCAATGTCCTCAATCGATATTAAATACTTATCTTGAAAAGGCATATTATGTACACCTTCAATTGAAATCCCTGACTCGGCTTCAGTTAAAAAATTCAAGTGATTAACTTTATATGTATAAGCTGGTAACCCAATTGATTTAGTCATTACTGCCATCTCAACAAAGTCTTCTACTTCATCAGGTTCAATTAGAGTTGTTAGGGATAAAAATTCCTCTCTAATTTCATTTTTTTTATAATTCTTTTTTTCAGGCTCCCAACCTGGACGCTTTAAGGTGATTATATTAGCAACATGTTCCTTTGGTATCTTATTAAACACTCTTTCTAAAATCCCACTAATATTCATACCAACTTTTCCTCCCAATGTATTGTAATTTAATAATCTAAAATCATTACAATACTTTAAATAATTTTATAAGCCTCACTATCTATTGTACCAAAAATCCCCAATTATTCCCCTGATGAAATTCGTCTGGTATACAATTTCACAATAACGTCTTTTGGGGCACTCTATATTACTTATAGTTAGATAGGTATTCAAAAAAGCTTCTTCCTCTTACCTTATGATATAAAACCACCATGCGTTCAAATTAAATAAACTTCATTCATCAATAATTCGCACTAAATATCTAATACTCTAGTTTTGCTAAGGAAATATATATTTTTAATTCAGCTATTTTCTTTTATCATCATGGGCCAATAATAATAAAATAAAGACAAACCCTAACGTTTGAACTGGAACGACAACCTTAGTGTGTATCAAAATCCAAACACTCCCTAATACCATTAAAAGAGCTACTAAAAGCACTAA
>NZ_JBNLYE010000699.1:0-1261 GCF_050172095.1 Bacillus sp. GMs2/2 | reverse complement strand
AACTTCCCTGGTTTTAACATTTCTTTACTTTTAGGTTCTTTCCTAGAATTTTTAATATGTGGTGGACTTCTCTTTCTATTGTCTTCACCTATTGTGCTACTAACTCTTGTAATGAAGAGCTATGTACCACCCATTATATTAACAGTCATTATTACAATGACTAATCTTATGCTCGTAAACTCCAAGCATAAAGATTTATTTCCGTGGACCGCTACTCTAGATATCGCAAATAACGAATTACAACCGACATATCCACCAGAGTATTCTTATATCATCATTGCAGTAACGACAATTTCCGGATTTATTGCAACACTATTCTATTTTAAAAAAGTAGACATTCATTAATGTATAGGAGTGAAACTATGAGCGATATCATTATTGCCTTCATACTCGGTATTGTAGAAGGATTAGCTGAATTTTTACCTATATCTTCTACTGGCCACCTTATATTAGTCGGGCATTTATTAGGCTTTGAGGGAGAAAGAGCAAAAACGTTTGAAATTGTTATTCAGCTAGGCGCAATTTTAGCTATTGCAATTTTATATCATAAACGTCTCGTTTCTTTATGTAATATTAAACCTCTTATACAGAAAGAAAAAAAATTCAACGCGTTCCATGTATTTCTTGGCGTATTTCCGGCAGTGGTTGCTGGTTTGCTACTACATGATATTATTAAAACATACTTATTCCAGCCATACACTGTTGTGATTGGACTTGTAGCAGGGGCAATTCTTATGATCTTTGCAGAAGTAAAAAAGAAAGAGGCAGCAGCCTATTCACTGGACGATTTAACATACCGCCAAGCTTTAACAATCGGATTATTTCAGTGCTTAGCGGTATACCCTGGCTTCTCTAGAGCTGGCTCTACTATCTCTGGAGGTCTATTAGCAAAAGTAAATTATAAGACTGCATCTGAATTCTCTTTTCTAATAGCTCTTCCTGTAATGATTGGGGCAACAGGCTTAGACTTACTAAAAAGTTGGAAGTATTTAAGTGTCGATGACATCCCTATGTTTGCGGTAGGATTCATTACCTCTTTTATAGTAGCGATGCTAGCGGTAGTAACTTTTCTAAAGCTTTTAGAGAAGATAGGTTTAAAACCTTTTGCGTACTATCGTATTTTGTTGGCTATCTTATTTACGCTTTTCGTATTGCTATAGATTCATATAAGTCACATATTATTAAACTGATATTCAATTTAGAATATCAGTTTTTTCATCTATTTTAACTCTAGTATTACTCACTTCAATATGGCATAGTG
>NZ_JBNLYE010000698.1:0-1188 GCF_050172095.1 Bacillus sp. GMs2/2 | reverse complement strand
ACTATGTTTGTTTTTCATTTTATTCACAAATAGTTCCAGTTGCTATTCCTGTTGGAGCGAAACCTACTGGGACATTAGTGATAACAGTATTCGTGGCAATATCAATAACAGAAACAGTATTACTACCTTGATTTGTAACATAGGCACGAGTGCCATCAGGTATGATAGTTACCTGATCAGGGGATAAAGCAACAGGAATTGTATCAATCAAAGTATTTGTCGCCACATTTATTACCGAAACATTATTGCTAACTTTATTTACAACGTAAATAAGGTTTCCACCTGGTGTAATATCTATACCAACAGGTTCGGTACCTACGTTAATTGTATTAATTACGGAATTGGTAGCGGTGTTAATAACAGAAACAGTATTGCTGTTCTGATTCGTGACATAAGCACGAGTGCCATCTAGTGTGAAAACGATTATTCTAGGGCGAATGCCAACAGGAATGGTAGCGGTAACTGTGTTAGTAGCAGTATTAATAACAGAAATTGTGTTACTTAATTCGTTTGCAACATATGCAAAGGCTCCGTTTGGAGAAACAGTTATTCCTTGCGGAGCGATACCAACAGGGATGGTAGTGATAACTGTATTAGTAGCAGCATTAATAACTGAAACGTCATTACTCGCGTGGTTTCCAACATAAACAGTTGTGTTATTTGGAGAAACAGCTACGCCAATTGGATCAGCTCCAACGGGAATGGTAGCAATAACTATATTAGTAGCAGTATCAATAACGGAAACGGTATCGGAAAAAATATTAGTAACATAAGCACGAGCCCCATTGGGTGAAACTGTTACTTCAAGAGGTGCATTATCTACAGTAATTGTAGCGACTACTGTATTTGTTGCGGTGTTAATCACTGATACTGTATCATCTGTAGGGTCATCGATTGCTCCCGCGTTAGTAACATATACAAGGAAATTACATCCAGGTCCAGTTGGCCCGGTGGACACTCACAGTCTCCAGTCGGCCCAGGTGGTCCTTCCGGCCCCTGAATACCTTGCACACCTTGAGGTCCAGTCGGTCCTTCTAATCCTTCAGGCCCTTGAATGCCTTGCACACCTTGAGGTCCAGTCGGTCCTTCTAATCCTTCAGGCCCTTGAATGCCTTGCACACCTTGAGGCCCTTCCGGCCCTTCCGGTCCTTCAAGTCCCTGAATGCCTTGCACACCTTGAGACCCTTG
>NZ_JBNLYE010000697.1:0-1263 GCF_050172095.1 Bacillus sp. GMs2/2 | reverse complement strand
CTTATTTAAAAAACATTGAAAAACACAAACAAAATTTTGCAAACGTAATTGCGTTATGGAATCAAGATTATATAAATGAAGCTGAATTTAAAAAAGAAAATAACGAAAGAGAAGATTCATATACATATGAGGGATTTTCAGATGAAGAAATATTGTACTACTATTTAAATCGGCAAACACATTTTGACCAAGAAAAACGTATAAAGGGTGCATCCAGGGCTCTATATGCACGTGATTTAAGCCAGTTCTATTTTTTCATCAAACAAAGCACAGAATTTTTGCAGCAAGATGTAAAGAATTATAAATTTGGTCAAGTATGGAGAAACCTTAGAAAACGACATATCCGTAATTATCAAAAATGGTTATCTCAAGAGGCAATCTCCTATCAGTCAAAAGATAAATACAAGCCATCTACAATTAGTAGAAAGCTTGGAGTTATTCGTTCATATTTGAAATGGCTATATGAAATCCAATATATTCAGGATCCTCTACATGTTGAGATACTAAGTACAACTGTAAATAAACAACATAAACCTAAACGTGAGTTATCATATGAGGACGTTAAACAGTTACTTCATTACTACAAGGATAATGAAATCAATTACGCTTTATTGTCAGTTCTAGCTACTACAGGGTTACGTGTTGCAGAAGTAGCACATGCAAAGTGGGAAGATCTTGAGTATGACGCTATACGAGGACGATATTATTTAAAAGTTGATACAAAGGGAGATAATGAGCGGATTGTTTCTATTAATAAGGAAATTTTCAAGCGGATTGCCGCATTTCGAATGCGGAGAAGATTACCTATAGACATTGGGAATAGAAATGGTGGAACAGTATTTCAAACTAAAAACCATACTGCTTATAGAGAGAATTATTTGTCACAATATATTTCTAAAATTATTAAGGATACTCAGCTACCCTTTACAGAGAATATGGGAATTACCCCCCACTTCTTTAGACATTTTTATGTACAGTACTTATATGATTACAAAGGATTACCACCTCATCTTATCGCAGCTGCAGTAGGTCATAAAAATGATCGTACTACGAAAGAAAATTATTTGAATCAGCGATTGACGAAAGATAATGATGCCGGTAATTTAATTTTGGATGATGAATTTTAAATTGAACCTCTATAATAAATAATTAAAGCAATTCAATAACACCATTTATAGTTATGTATTTTTTATATAATTAGAATCGATTTATTGTCTGTTTATTTTTATCTATTTATTAAATCATTAGTAATTCGCCAAGTAT
>NZ_JBNLYE010000696.1:0-1263 GCF_050172095.1 Bacillus sp. GMs2/2 | reverse complement strand
CTCACTTTTATCATTATGCAAATTAACTATACACAGTCATTGTGAAAACAGTGTGTTTTCTACATGTAATTCATTTCATATGAGTTGACTATGTATCATGTATTTTCATTTTTAAATATAAAGAGACTTCTTACTATGCATAGTAAGAAGGCTCTTTATATAATTCTCAAAAAAATATAGCTTCTATAGTTGCTTAATAATTACATATTTTTCAGGTATCCAACTATTCTGTCCGATATCTACCGCATTTCCCACTCTACCCCACACTCGAAAAGATGTCGATCCATCTATGTTTCCTTTATAATTCATACATTCAGGCTCTTCATAATAATTTACTCCGTAACCGACAGGATATTTTGAAGTTGCATAAAACCATTTCACATTAAAATGTTTTAAATATACCCACTGCTTATCGTTCCCTAAACAAATCATATCTTGCTCACCGCCTCCCCAATAACCTGCTAAGATTAAATATGGAATTTTCTGAGTGAGTGTACCTGTAAATTGGGGATTCATGGGGTTTTCATATAAATTTATTCCATATCCATCAGGATATTTTGAAACTGCAATACCAATGCCATTCGGTTGCTGTGTATACACTATGTTAGATTGATTTGCTTTGTTCGAATTTATAAACCAAGAAAGTGACTTATTTCCTACTAATCGATTCAGATCACATTTCCCAATCCCAGGAACATTCCCTGAATCCGTATATTGCCACATATCGCATGGATATGCTGGCTTATTCCCTCCATAACGAGGGATCCATACGAAATCAGCTTCAATATTACGTGCTCCAAATGATAGATACGTGTGATGCCCTACATATAATCCTACTTTTTCCGCACCTAAACGGCGTAATTCATCAATAAATGCCTGTGTCCCGCCTTGCATATCTACCATCGTTTGAACTTCTACGTCCGCTACCCAAAACTTAGCAGATTGATCACCACGATTCCAAAAATCTTGTGCCTCTTTCTTTGCATCAGCAATAGATATAAAACGGCAAAAAGCATAATTACCGAATGGGATACTATGCTTTTTCATTTCACTAACATAATTTTGATACATAAAATCCACCGTATTAGAGCCATCTTGAACTCTAGCAATCACTAAATCTAGCTGAGATGCTGCAATATCCCAATTGATAGTTCCATTCCATTTTGAAATATCTACAATATACCCCATACATTCCAGCTCCTTTTTAATGTCTTATTCATAGCTTGTTTTATTGTAAGCCTCCTCTCTCTAAAACTAGCTATC
>NZ_JBNLYE010000695.1:0-1266 GCF_050172095.1 Bacillus sp. GMs2/2 | reverse complement strand
AAAATGAACATAATTATGATTTTCTACTAAATGGCCTTTTACTCCAATCTACAGATAAATTATTTAATAAGAAAAGTGTATTCGGAACTGGTGATGGAAACCTCGCAGCTTGAAAATTTGTAAGAAGTGGAGATGCAATAGCGCCATCTATGGTACTACCAGCTTGAACTTGCACCATATCCCCTGCATTCAATTGTACAATCGTAGAAACTGTTACCGCATTTAAAAGCCCAGTATTTCCACCAAAAAAGCTATCATCTCCTGCTATTAAAGTACTGTTAACTGTTATAAATACTTCCGTCACATAATTTAGGGTATCATCAGTGGGACTAAAAATTATAGTAGCAATAATTAAATATACTCCATCTTGTTGCGGTATAAATGTTGATACACCATCATATTCACCATTTAAATCGAATTGTGTAGTTTCAAATGTTACTATAGACAGTGTATTAGCAGTAACGGACTGATCAGTAGATTTGAAAGCTCTAAATGCAGATTCAAATCCCGTTGGACCTGTTGGGCCTGTTATTCCAGTTGCTCCTGTTGGGCCTGTCGGGCCTGTTATTCCGGTTACTCCCGTTGGACCTGTCGGGCCTGTTATTCCAGTTGCTCCTGTTGGACCTGTCGGGCCTGTTATTCCAGTTGCTCCCGTTGGACCTGTTGGGCCTGTTATTCCAGTTGCTCCCGTTGGACCTGTTGGGCCTGTTATTCCAGTTGCTCCCGTTGGACCTGTCGGACCTGTTATTCCAGTTGGACCTATTGGACCTCCTGAAGGACCTGTTGGACCTGTTGGGCCTACCGGGCCCCCTGAAGGACCTGTTACTCCGGTTACTCCCGTTGGACCTGTTGGGCCTGTTATTCCAGTTACCCCCGTTGGACCTGTTGGGCCTGTTATTCCAGTTGCTCCTGTTGGGCCTGTTATTCCGGTTACTCCCGTTGGACCTGTTGGGCCTGTTATTCCAGTTGCTCCTGTTGGACCTGTTATTCCAGTTGCTCCCGTTGGACCTGTTGGGCCTGTTATTCCGGTTACTCCCGTTGGGCCTGTTGGCCCTGTTATTCCAGTTACTCCCGTTGGGCCTGTCGGACCTGTTGCTCCACTTGCTCCCGTTGGTAGAGTAAATGAGGAAATCGGTGGCAATGTCGGTCCTATTAAACTCGAATCCAGTGAACTAGCAGATAGATTTTTAGAGTTTAATCCTTCCCATTTCTTTTTCCTCTCCATATATCTCACTCCAAATAAAAATCATTTCTCAATTAAGCAAA
>NZ_JBNLYE010000694.1:0-1276 GCF_050172095.1 Bacillus sp. GMs2/2 | reverse complement strand
TATATGTATGCGGTTTCGCAAGAAGATGTTGAACTTATGCTAGTAGAGGATCCGCTCAGGAATCAAAAAAACCTTGGAATTATTGCGATTACCTTAGCCACTCGATATGCAATAGAAGGAAATCTGCCACCAGATATTGCTTTTGCCCATAGTATTTTATATATACAAACCCTAGAACAATTAGATAATGTAGAATCTGTAAAGCGATTATCAGGGGACGCTTTACGTACCTTTGCAGATCGTGTGAAAGAATACAATGCAAAAAAGTATTCTTACGCGGTTACTACATGTATAAAACATATTAATAAAAATGTTTACGATGGAATATCTCTGAATGAACTTGCTAATCATTTAGAAATTACGCCTACTTATCTGTCTAAACTATTTAAAAAAGAAATGGGAATTACTTTAAGTGAATATATTCAAAGGGAACGAGTGGAAGAAGCAAAGAAATTATTAACCCTCACTACTTATTCGTTATCAGATATCTGTGCTTGGCTTAACTTTAATGACCAAAGTTATTTTATAAGAGTTTTCAAAAAAATCACTAGCATGACTCCTAGGCAGTACCGTGAAAAATATACAATAATATAAGCTTGTTATTTGCTGTCTCCAATGTAAAGACTTAAACATGGGTGTAAGTATCCCAAAAGATGAAAATACTGGACTTATTACTCTAGAAAGAGTTTGTGATTTGTCTAGAAAAAGAACTTGTATTCAAATAGACGTATGAGATTAACCAGATATTATCTTGTTAGCGGAACAGTTTCAATTTTTAGGCGTTAGAAAAATAATGGAGAAACAAAGTATATCTATTTTTTTAATAACAATCATGTGCTGAATTTATCCAGCTATTTGCCGGGCAGTAAGACCTCCATCTAAAAATTCAGCGAAAGCAAAGAAGTTAGGTGGGGGGGCGGGCTGCCCGTAAAAGCCCGATTGGTGTGGGCTAATAATCAGTGGGGATGAACAAAACCCCCACTGATTAAAGTTGCACTTTATCGGTATAGTTCTGAATCAGATAAACTAGTCTGATGTCAGCTCAAACAAATAGCTCTTGAAGACTTTATAAACACATATGTGAGCAAAAGCTCAATGGAAATCTTTGTACCATATTGTTAATTTGAAAAAATACACTAACCGTTATTTTGCTAAAGGAAATAAAAAGACATAAGGCTGCAAAGTGTTCCAAGGAAGCTTTGCAGCTTTTTTGTAATTTAAAACCTATGTTTATAACGAAGATAAGTTTATAGACTAATATCTTCATACTGGATAT
>NZ_JBNLYE010000693.1:0-1276 GCF_050172095.1 Bacillus sp. GMs2/2 | reverse complement strand
GTAAGGTAATAAAGTAATAGCTTCCTGGTCTTCTCATAACTTATGAAATCTCTATACAAAATGGGATAATTCACAATTTCTGTTTCTAGAAAACGATATTGCGGAAACCACTCAAAAAACGATTTTCTTAACCACTTTATTTGTTGAAACGTAATGTTCTGTTCGTTTCCATTTAGTACAGAATTTAAAGTAGCTGCTGTATGCATCCAATAATGATTAAAATCAGCGTTTATACAATCATCTTCGGTAAATTTACTTTTTAAGTCTCGCTGCAATTTTGCTGTAGCACGATAAGGAAACGGTTTATGCAGTGGACTATGCATTTTCTGCAATTCTTTAAAAATAATTTGTTTTCCTAACTTCAACTTTCTCCTCCTTTATTTCTCTATCCAATTTAATAAGTTTTCATAATGATATTGAGCATCTATATACCCAAGATTATATAGATTAACGAGCTTTTCCTTATTTCTTTCTATTCCGCTTATAGGAAGCTGTACACTTGGTTGAATTACATAAAAATTATCTTTTTGTTCTTCTCGATTCATATAAGATATCGTCTCATTATAAAAACGATAATGGTCTACTAAATTCTCTGCGATTTTCGGATATTTTCTATATAAAATTTTAGCCAGGCCTGAAAATTTATTTCGCTGCTTCTCATATCCTTCTGGCTTTGTCATAATGACAACGTTCTTTTCATAACCATCCTTTTGGGCTTTCAAAACTGGTATAGGGTCTATAATCCCTCCATCTAATAATTTTCGATTATTATATTCTACAGCAGGTGCTATAAACGGTACAGAGCTTGAGGCGCGAATGATTTTTAAAATATCGTTTCCGTGTTCTGCTTTATTATAATAAATGGCTTGTCCTGATTCGCAATCAGTCGTCCCTATGACAAACTGTTCATTACATTTTAAGAAAGTTTGAAAATCAAATGGTACAATTTTATTAGGTACTTCATCAAATAAAAAATCCATTCCGAATAATTCGCGTTTTCGAATCAAATTTCGATAAGATATATAACGGTGATCTGCTACTAGCTCTGTATTTACTTTCTTATTTCTCCCTTTTTGACGTGATAAATATGTTGCTCCCATACAGGCTCCAGCTGATACGCCGACTACATACGGAAAGAATAAGTTCTTTTCCATGAAATATTCGAGTACACCTGCAGTATATAAACCTTTCATTCCTCCGCCTTCTAATACTAAACCTATATTCTTCATGCTATATCCCTCTGCTTCTTTTTTCTTAATTTCATATTAGCCCAAGA
>NZ_JBNLYE010000692.1:0-1280 GCF_050172095.1 Bacillus sp. GMs2/2 | reverse complement strand
AAAGCCGAAAGTCAACACTTTAGTATAAAAAATAACACTAAAGCATCAAAAGGAGGATTATACCTAATGGATAACAATATATTCGGGAAAAATATACGCAAGTTAAGAGCAATGAAAGGCCTTAGTCGAAAAGAGTTTGCCCAAGCCATAAATACACCATATAGTACCGTAACAAGCTGGGAAAATGGAGATAAAGTTCCTAAGATTGAACGTCTACCGACAATCGCGAGGTTTTTTAATGTTAGTGAATCAAGACTTTTACACCATCAAATGAGTGATAATGAAATTTTGGAGAAAGATGGTAGTGAAACCGATCCAATCGAACGTATGGCTCAAATTTTGATTGAAAAATATAGAAATGTTCCAGAAGAACACAAACCTAGAATCGAAAAAGAAATTCTTAGGATGGCGCAACTTCTGGAAATTGAAATTGAAATGCAATCGCAACACGAGGAGTAGAGCACATTATAATAACAAATTACAGTACATATATTTATCTATACTTTTTAGTTAATTACGAGTAATCAATATCCAAATGGTTTGTACTATCATATAAATCAATTAATTTTCCCATGATTTCTAAATCTCCATTACATGCCTGAACAATTTGAACAATAAGCGATTCGCAATTAGCTTTTTTTTGAATGTTTTCCATATTACCACTCCTTTTTTTGAGGTTAATTGATATTCTTGTTCGCTGAAATCCAGTTCAAACATTTAAAAAACTGTTTATAAAGTAACAAAAGACACCGTATAAACGGTGTCTTTTGTTACTCTTTGTTTTTCTACAGTCATCCCATTCCTCCAGGATCGACCATATATTGCACATTATTAGGATTTTGGACCTTATTTTTTTCTGAAATACTTAATCCACTTAATAAAATTAATGATACAGTACATAAAATGGCTAATTTTTTCATTTTACGCCTCCACATTTTAACAATTCTTTACAATCATTATACGCCTTAGTCGCATATTGGGCAAAAAAGTAATCACCATTTTCAATGAATAACTTTTTTGATTCGGCTATTATACCTAGGTCCATTTTTGCTTGACCTAAATAACAATACTGGATTGGCGTCAGCTTCTTATTTTTATTTTTTAATTTCATTAAAATTTCTATTGCTTTTAAATACTCTTTCTTTAAAACAAAATACAACGCTAATTCTGCTGGATGAAGCTGTTCTAAGTTAATCGTATCTATTTCAATATTGTGTATAAGTTTTAAAAAGTTCATGTTATTTATAGCTATTCTATACTTAAAATCACATTTGTTTTCT
>NZ_JBNLYE010000691.1:0-1284 GCF_050172095.1 Bacillus sp. GMs2/2 | reverse complement strand
AAAAATATATTCAGGGAAGAAATGTAATTAAAAAAATTGGAGAGTATGTAAAACCTCTAGGAACCAATTTATTAGTTATTGTAGATGAATGTGTTTGGCATCTTGTTGGTGAAAAAGTTATGGAAAGCTTTCATAAACAAAATCTAAGCTTTGAAAAAGTCGGTTTTAATGGTGAAAGTTCTGAAAATGAAATTGCAAGAATTGAGAAAATAGGAAAAGAATTTGGTGCTGATGTAATCATTGGTATTGGTGGTGGTAAATCAGTAGACACAGCAAAAGCGGTAGGAGAAATTCTTTCGGCCAAAGTTGTAAGCGTTCCCACTATTGCCTCAACAGATGCACCAACCAGTTCTCTTTCTGTTATTTACTCTGATGATGGAGTATTTGAGAAATACAAATTTTATTTAAAAAATCCGGATATTATTTTAGTAGATTCCCAAGTCATTGCACAAGCTCCATCCAGATTTTTAGCTGCTGGGATTGGAGACGGAATGGCTACATGGATTGAAGCTAGAGCAAATTTAGAATCTCGAAAACCCGCTATGGCTGGAGGACTCTCTACCCTAGCAGCTGCTAAGATTGCAGAACTCTGTTGGGATACCTTATTTCAATATGGAGAAGCTGCTCTTTTAGCAGTTAAACAAAAAACTGTTACTCCAGCAGTTGAAGCCGTAATAGAGGCAAACACCTTGCTTAGTGGCCTTGGATTTGAAAGTGTGGGGTTAGCTGCAGCTCATGCCATCCATAATGGTTTTACTGTTTTACATGATAAGACTCATGATTTGATGCATGGAGAAAAGGTTGCATTTGGCACATTAGTACAAATGGCATTGGAATCTTGGACAACTGAAGAACTATATAACTACATTGATTTCTGTATCAAGCTTGGCTTACCTACTACACTTGAAGATTTGAACCTAGGTGATGCAAGTAAAGAAGAATTGATGAAAGTGGCTGAAGCTGCCTGTCAAGATGGTGAAACTATACATAATATGCCATTTGAAATTTCACCAGAAATGGTCTTTGATGCAATTATTGCTGCTGATGCTTATGCTACTGAGTATAAATTAAAAAAATTAGTTCAAAATTACAATCCAAAAAATTAATTAAGTGTATATTACACATTATTTAATTTTGTATGTGTCCTTTTAAGAATTTAGCAAAATTACAATACTATATATTAGAAACTAAATAAGCATTAAAATTGTATATATCATGAAATAATCTGAAGACTTCATCCAACATATAAGAGCACGAAATATTTAAATGAATCATAGCATTATG
>NZ_JBNLYE010000690.1:0-1288 GCF_050172095.1 Bacillus sp. GMs2/2 | reverse complement strand
TGGTCATCTCCCTGTCAAGTAGACAGTAATAAAAAGAGTATTATGCCACGGCCTTTTCCCGATATTCTATCGGGGAAAGGCCGTGAAGTTTTTCTTGGAATCTTTCTGTATTATAAAATTGAATATATTCTTGAATTGCTCGGTAGGCCATTTCATATGTTTTTGGGCACACTAAATACAACTTCTCTGTTTTTAAATGTGAGAAGAATGATTCGATACACGCATTATCAAAACAGTTTCCACGTCTAGAATGACTACCGACAAATCCTAATTTCTCTAACTGTTTTGCGTAGGATTTAGATGTATATTGAAACCCTTGATCTGAATGGAAAAGGGGCTTAGTAGTTAATGACTTCCCTTCTAATTGACGTAATGTAGTTAAAACCAAATCTAAATCATTTCTTGAAGATAGCTTCCAGGCAACAATTTCATTGTTGTATAAATCTAACACAGCTGACAAATAGGCAAATTGTTCTCCGATTCGTACATAAGTAATATCTGTTACGAATTTTTGATTTTGCTTTTCAGCTTGAAACTCTCGATTCAAATGATTTTTAAATACCACAGATGTTTTTCTTCCATAAAATGGATGTTTTTTTCGAATGATAGATTGAATACCCAGCTCTCTCATAAGACGACGAACACGTTTATGATTCATTACCATTCCTTCTCGAGCCAAAGCACGAGTCATACGTTTATACCCATAGTAAGGGTGCTGACGATGAATAGATAAAATATGTTCTTTATGCCACATATCCCTTTTCTGACGTAAACGCTGCACGTTATGATATTTCCGCCATTTATAGTAGCCAGCCTTAGAAACTTCCGCGATTTGAAGCAACCATCGGAGTGGATAGGCTTGGCGTAATGAATCGATAAGAGAAAATCGTTCTTTCTTTAGGACCATTCCTTCCCGTGTAGATTTGGATTGCGCTTTTTTAAATACTCAACCTGTGCCTTCAAATAAGCATTTTCTTCTTCTAGACTATTAAAATTCTTTCGATTCCAGACACCACGTTGATCATCAAAGGACTCCCCTTGTTGCGCACGTTTTACCCACTCAATAATCTGGGCATCGCTCTTCACACCGAGTTGTTCACGAATTTCTCGCAATGATTTTCTCTCTTCTAATCGAAGACGAACTGCTTCTCGCTTTAGTTCTTCTGTATATTTTTGAAATGATTGTCCTTTTCTTGCCATAAAAAAATCCCCTCCAGATAAAACAGTATTGAGTCTATCATATCAGATGGACTCTTTTTTTACTGTCTACCTATAGGGGATAATACCA
>NZ_JBNLYE010000689.1:0-1294 GCF_050172095.1 Bacillus sp. GMs2/2 | reverse complement strand
ATATAACCTAATAAAAATATTTCTATTTTGATTACAGAAAGAAAGTCTTTATTAAAACATATGGTTGCTAATTTAATTGCGATCTGCCTTGCACCCAAGCAGCAATATCATTTATAACATACTCAGGAATATTAGCAGGACTATAATATTCATCCGGTTTACTTATTTCCCCATCGCCCTCTGTAAAGAAATGATTTAACTTTGGATATAGTCGATAATCAACGTTATTTCGTTCTTTTAATTGTTCTTTCCAAAGAGGAATTTCGATTTTTGATTGAACTTGATAGTCTCTTTCTCCTTGAATAATAAGAAGTGGTGTCTTTTGTTCTTTTGATATTTCTGCTGCTTTAATTTTCCGAATAGAATCCCAAAATACTGCTGATCCTAAGTAAAAATCTTTTGGAGGATTCTGACCAGAGAAATTTGGATCATTTAATAATTCAAATTGCGATTTGTAGAATTTATATTGCTCCTGGTTCATTGCTCCAATAGAAAAAAGATACTCAAATTGATCTAAAACAACGTCTTGAATCGTACGAGCTGGTCCACCCATTACAATTGCCCCAGCAATATTTTGATTTTGGTCTTTTTCAATCATTTTCGGAAGCATCATTCCACCTTGACTATGACCAAGAATATATATTTGATTCTTATTTATTAGAGGCTCATTTTTAAGAAATTGAGTTACAAGAAGAGCATCATCTGTTGTCTCTTTATCAACTGTATAGAAGGGACTGAATTGTGTTTTCAGCCCATGTTCATACGTTCGTTTATTATAGCGAAGGACAGCAATTCCCTTCGATGCAAGACCTTCAGCTAAATCGCGAAATGGTTTTAAAGCAAACGCTGTTTCATCCTGATCAGTTGCTCCTGATCCTTGAACAAGAATAACCGCTGGAAAAGGACCATTTCCTTTTGGAACTGACAATGTTCCTGGTAATGGAAATGCACCACTTCCAACTACTACTTCTTTATCAACAAATGATTCAGGCTTACTATATGATGGACGCTCAGCAACAGGACTAAACGACATGCTTAGTTGAAAATCGTCTATTTTTCCAGATGGATCTAGTTTAATTAGTAAAGGTACAGTCATTTTTTCAAAAACTAATTGAATCTCCACATTTGTATGAACAGGATTTGTCTCTTTTTGTGTAACCTCTCCAATTTCTATAAAAGAACCTGCTTGTAATTGAACTGGCAGTCCCTCCCAATAGCTCTTCAACCATTCTTCGGATATTATTTTCTGTAATGACCTTGAGGTTAAATCAAATGCAGATTTATAATCTTCACT
>NZ_JBNLYE010000688.1:0-1296 GCF_050172095.1 Bacillus sp. GMs2/2 | reverse complement strand
TGAGAAGGAATTCTATCTTTCTTATTGAAGTTTGTTCTAGTTATTTTTACATCGATCACATTTGTGTAATGGGAATTTTATGAAATATAAACAAGCCAGAGAATAGGGAGTATTTACATGGAAAATAGTATACGCTACACAAGTGAACATCCTACAGATTTTAATGGATTATTATCCTTATACGAATCTTTAGAATGGAATTCTCTTAAATTAACTGTTAACGAGTTAGAACGAATGTGTAAGCAAAGTTGGTATGCAATTTATGTTTTTGATGATAAGAGGTTAGTAGGGATGGGGCGTGTCATATCAGATGGAGTCATAACAGGCATTATTTGTGGAGTTGGTGTATTGCCAAAATATCAGTCTAGTGGCATCGGAAAAGAAATAGTGGAACGATTAATCCAGCACTGTGAACAAAACAAGGTTATTCCACAACTTATGTGTGTAGAAAAATTGCAATCTTACTATGAATCTATAGGGTTTGAAGCATTCTCTATTGGGATGACAAAACATATTATAAGATAGAGGTGCTTTATCCTGCTATTTGTCGGGTAGTAAAACCCCACGGATTAAAGTTTCACTTTATATTTTCAGTTTACTTGTACATATTTTCAAACTTCAACATAAAGGAGAATGGCTGTATGGAGATTGCTAAAGGAGTAGAAATGTTACAACTTGAATTTCAAGAATTTGTTATTCATCCAATTCTTTTATGGGATGATGAAATGGCAGTATTAATAGATACGGGTTTCCCAGGACAAATTGAAGATATACAAGTAGAGATGGAAAAGGTTGGGGTATCATTTGATAAGTTAAAAGTCGTGATTTTGACGCATCAGGATATTGATCATATAGGTAGTCTGCCAGAATTGTTGCAGCGCTGTCGAAGTAATATTAAAGTTTATGCGCACGAATTAGATAAGCCATATATCGAGGGGGATTTACCTTTATTGAAGGACGGAAATGTAGAGAACCGCCCAAAAGGAAAAGTGAGTGATACTGTGATTGACGGGCAAGAACTTCCGTATTGCGGTGGAATACTAATTCTTCATACTCCAGGGCATACTCCGGGTCATATTAGTTTATATTTGAAACAAAGCAAAATTCTTATTGCAGGAGACTCTATGTATAGTGTGAATGGGATGTTAGGAGGAATTCACGCCCAAACAACTATAAATATTAAGGAAGCAAAGCAGTCTTTGAAGAAGTATTTAAATTTACATATTGAATCTGTAGTTTGTTACCATGGGGGATTAAGTAAGGAGAATATAAATGTTCAACTTCAAAATTTGTAAA
>NZ_JBNLYE010000687.1:0-1298 GCF_050172095.1 Bacillus sp. GMs2/2 | reverse complement strand
GACGTCATGTTCCTCGCTCCTTGCAGCCACACGTTCTACGAATCTCAATTGTTGTCCGATATACGGGTCGTCCTTAAAGGAAAACTACTATATTTATGCACTGAATCTCTAATGAACGCATAGCGTTCATTATTTACAAAACGTTAAATTAACGTTTTGTAAGCGCTCATAGCGTTTTTTTATTGTATTAAAATACTTGCCATCTAATATCCTTACAGATCGTTTCAAGTTCAAAACACTAAACAAAGAAAATTTTCCATTCTTTAATTTGTTAGGCCGCTATCACATAGCTCCTAGGCCTTTTAGACGATTCTTATCGCTCTTATAATTTAAAACTTTGCTAATAAGATATGTACCACAGGAAGAACACGCCAATTAATGTCTATATTTCCGTAATCATACTTCGAACATAGTCTACTAACATCAACTATTTTTAATTTAGCAACTACTTTATGACATATATCGCATAGTCAAGGTCGTTATTATAACGTTCATTAATTAGTACAACATAGAAACATCCAGCTTTATTATGGACTATTAATTGATACACCCTATCAGATTTTATATATTGCTTTAGCATATATTGTATCCTTTAAACAACTCAGGATATTGATATTAAAGAGATAAACGCCAAAAAAAACGGGTAGTGTTCACATAAAAAACACTCAATAACACTTAAGTTAAAAAGATTTTAGCATAATCACAACTACTTATCCCTTTGTCCTGCCTTATGGATTCCAAAGATACTTCATATATCTCCAGCCTACTTTAATAAATTTATCAGATTGTATTTGTTATATTAAGCTTAACATTAACTTAGGATACATCTTAAGATTTGTAATGATAAAAAAGCACCATACCATCGCAGCGTTCATTATTACTAATTTATACGCGTTATCAACACTGTTAAATAAGACATATCTATCCTAAAGCCATATTATACGTTTAGATATAAATATATCTAAACGTATAATATTAATGTGCCGAATTCCTTGTGAACGCTATGCGTTCACGTTTTACGAATCGTTAAATTAACGTTTCGTAAGCGTTCATTTTTTTATTCCTACAGTATTAAACATCTTGCGCCTCAAACAGCCTGTAAGGATGTTTGGAGATGCAAGATTATTAAATAAAAAGACACTCCATTTCTTATTTGTTAGGTGGCTATTCTCGTAATTCATATACTTTATAAATAAAATACTTCCTTCTTATGATTTAAACTTGTGTTAATACCTTTATCATAATGTGTGTTATAAGAATGAAACTCTCATGAACATCTATAACACAGCTAAAATTAG
>NZ_JBNLYE010000686.1:0-1300 GCF_050172095.1 Bacillus sp. GMs2/2 | reverse complement strand
TATCGAAATACATCTATTACAAATTCCCTTTAACGTTTTCAACAATCTCATTTATCGTATTCCGATCAAACTTATCACTAATTTCATATGACTCACGATCTCCTACGAATTGCACGCCTACGATATCATTGCGATCCTTACCGTATTGCACTTCAATAATAGATCCTCGCTCTATTTGTTTCCAAATGAGACCTGCTTCATCTTTATTATCTAAAATAATGCAGTCTTCAATATTTTCATCAATCCCAATTAATTTATTATCATCCATATATCCAATCTCGTATTGTTGCCGTTCTTTCGCTTTGCCACTTACTAATATACCTTTGCTACCATATGAGTAATCCATATAGTCCTTTTTCTCCGTTTGTACCACTTTCGGCTTTTGTGCTTCAGTTTTTTCAGCAGTCCCACAACCTGTAATAAGACTGATTGGGATAACCACTATTAATACGAATCTAGTAAATTTCTTTATCATTTGTAACCAACCTCATATATTTAATGCAAAACTCCATTTATTACTCTATTAAAGAATAACATGATATTAAGTAAACAGAACGAAAGATAACATATTCTTTACATACTCGCACTTTAATGAAGGACTAGGCCATTTAAACCTAGTCCTACATAACTTTAACTTTGCTTCACATACTTAATTGTATGAAATGACGTCTCATTAAATAATTGCAAGTTTTCCCCATCATAATCTTGAACTTTATATGCTATTTTCTTTTTTTGAATTGTATCTTCTACACCGTCTACTAAACGTTTATTGAGATGTAAATAGATTGTAAAAGCTTCCTTATCATATTCCCAAGTGCCTTCAATATAATTCTTTTTATTTGGATACTCACCTTTACCATACGTTTCAAATGTCTTATCACCTTTTAGAATAAGTGACATAATGAAACCGTCTGTTCCTTTGAATCCCCAATTACCGATTAATTCCGTACCATCTTTCACATTCTTCATAACGTTATCCGTATTAATTCCAGCTTTCTTATCTAACTCTTTCAAATCTTTCACAGATACTGTACCGTCACCGATTTTAATATCCCCTTCAAGATCTTTGAATGCCTTAAGCCAGTAAATATCTCCTTCTTTCACTAACTTTTCGGATTTCTCCATTAACTCTCTATCAGTCTTATCGCCTTTTTCTCTTTTTTCTTTTCGGGTGAATACTTCATTTATTAAAGAAAAAGACTCTCTAAAATAACCAATTGCTTTTTCAAAATCCTTTTGTTGATTTACATACTCTGTAGGGGGATCTATTGACTCAAATTTATCTAACACTTTATTTAAT
>NZ_JBNLYE010000685.1:0-1303 GCF_050172095.1 Bacillus sp. GMs2/2 | reverse complement strand
TACTAAACACATATGAAAAATAATGAAATGTTTTGTGACGATAAGTAAGTACTGTAGCAATACGAGAGAGGTGGTTCATACATAGATCACGTTGAGAACGTTCTCTATTTTAACCATCTCAAATTATGGGCAAGAAAATAGAATAATAAAATGCGATAGTAATAGTTGCTAATACATAGGAGGAGTTAAAGTGAAAAAGACTTTAATTACAGGGTTATTGGTTACAGCGGTATCTACGAGTTGCTTCATTCCTGTAAGCGCTTACGCTAAGGAGGGGCAAACGGAAGTGAAAACAGTATATGCGCAAAATGTAATTGCTCCAAATACATTATCCAATTCAATTAGAATGTTAGGATCACAATCACCGCTTATTCAAGCATACGGATTAATTATTTTGCAACAGCCAGACATTAAGGTAAATGCGATGAGTAGCTTAACGAATCATCAAAAGTTTGCAAAGGCGAATGTACGAGAGTGGATTGATGAATATAATCCGAAGCTAATTGACTTAAATCAAGAGATGATGAGATACAGCACTAGATTCAATAGTTATTATAGTAAGCTCTATGAACTAGCAGGAAATGTAAATGAAGATCAGCAAGCAAAAACAGATTTTATGAGTGCATATGGAAAATTACAATTGCAAGTACAGAGCATCCAAGAGAGTATGGAGCAAGATTTATTAGAGTTAAATCGATTTAAAACAGTATTAGACAAAGATAGTAACAACTTATCAATTAAAGCCGATGAAGCAATAAAAACACTGCAAGGATCAAGTGGAGATATTGTGAAATTAAGAGAAGATATTAAAAGAATTCAAGGGGAAATTCAAGCTGAACTAACTACTATTTTGAATAGACCTCAAGAAATCATTAAAGGTTCTATTAATATCGGTAAACAAGTATTTACAATCACAAATCAAACTGCACAAACGAAAACAATCGATTTTGTTTCTATCGGTACTTTAAGTAATGAAATTGTAAATGCTGCAGATAGTCAAACGAGAGAAGCAGCTCTTCGCATTCAGCAAAAGCAAAAAGAGTTATTGCCACTTATTCAAAAGTTATCACAAACTGAAGCAGAGGCGACTCAAATTACATTCGTTGAAGATCAAGTAAATAGCTTTACAGAATTAATTGATCGTCAAATTACAACTTTAGAAACGTTATTAACGGATTGGAAAGTTTTAAATAATAATATGATTCAAATTCAAACAAATGTTGAAGAAGGCACGTATACAGACAGTAGTTTACTTCAAAAACATTTTAATCAAATTAAAAAAGTAAGTGATGAAATGAATAAG
>NZ_JBNLYE010000684.1:0-1303 GCF_050172095.1 Bacillus sp. GMs2/2 | reverse complement strand
TGAATTACCATTTTTTATTTCTGATCCAACATCAAGTGCTTAATGAAATGGTATGAAAGATTATAGGCTAGTGATACGAGATTAAATAAGAGGAATTTGCGTACAGCAAGAGTTCTAGCTCAGATTTCTACTAGAGAAAAGTATTTAGTTGGAGTTGGTATGTTAATAAAAAACGGATAGATGTCGAAACTAAATATTCATGACATTAAGGACAAAGATCAGGAAATATAATTTGGTATTCTGGGAATAACCGGAGATCCGTAGTTAAGGTTGCATAGTATTTGTATTTTTTTTCTAATTTTTCAATTGTTGTTAAGTGATGAGAACCTAATCCACGTCGTACACTATGTTGAGAAAGAGTCGGCCCAATTTGTAATTTTCGTTTTTTCATTGGATCGTTCCATGGACTGTAAAAAAATTTAAAAATAAAAGCAGGTTCCATGTAAATGCTATAAGGATAATGCGAGCCATGTCTCCCGACTCTATAGTTGCCGTGCGAATTATTGTGAATTAATCTACCGTTAAGATATAGTTGATTTGGATTAGGTTGAATTATTATGCCGTGATAACGTTGTTTAACAAGCGGAGAGCTATATCTTGGATTAGTGTAGCCATAAGTCGGTTCATCAATCATCATAATCATTCTTATTGAAAACATATTGCCGCCCATAGTGCTAAGTGATTTAAAAAATTGTTCTTTATTATAACAGCACAGGAATTCTGTCGTATTCAATACCATTTTCCATCCTGTAATTTCTCTTTCAATTTCCATAACTTCTTGATCAACTAAATGAGCATCAAATTCGAGTGATTTTGAGTTTCGTATTTCCCAATTAGGAGCGAATGTTTTACAGATTTCAACTGAACGATCAGTGGATCCACGATTAATAAGAATGCCATGATCAAATAGCTTTGTATGGTGCATTAACCACCATGGAAGTAAATATTCTTCATTGTAAAAATGAGAAATTAAAGTAGTCTTAATCAAAATCACCTCCGTATTTAACCTGCTTCTTATTTAATATGATATGGAAGGAAACCTATTGTTAGAAGGTTTCCTCTTAAAAGTTTTAAACCACATAGGGTATGTGGATGGATTAGTATATAAAGTAGTCTGATTTTTATTTTTTGAATATAAAAAAAGACACTCAATTGAGTGTCAATATAGTATTGCTCTCGCGTATAGGATTGGAGATGTTCCTCAAATACATATTGAGATGGTCTGTAAAGAAGAAACAATCTTCATCTTTAATGTAACATCGACATGGGTGAAGTGTAAATTGATAATATATATACGGAAAAT
>NZ_JBNLYE010000683.1:0-1319 GCF_050172095.1 Bacillus sp. GMs2/2 | reverse complement strand
CATTCCGGTTGACTATCATTTGAAAAATCGGAAATATTTACTCGATGTTTTTTCTGAATACTCATGCTATTATGTAGTTGCTGATGTTCACCATCCCGTGCACTCAGTAACTGCATCCACTGACTCTACTCTCACCCTTTTGAGAGTAGAGTCTTTAATTACAGGATTACCTTTGAACAGCATAATTTTATTTGAACTTATTCGTAATCGTTGTTTGTGTATGAGACACTTTTCCCTTTACCCAATATAAGACTTGCTGTCCGTAGCCGCTCTTTGGGGGTTCTTCAAATCTGATTTTCCCATCCACCACAATGTAGATCCCGTTTATTTTCATGTCTATTTCTCTTTTCATCTATGTCTGTTCTCCTTTTTATTGGCTTGTCCATTTTAGGAAATTCCTGTGCTCTCTTGATAAAAATGCCCTTAGTCCAGCTCCATAATTTCTTTCAATGTTCGATTGGACACATATACTTTAATGATTTGAATTCTCCCGTATGTTTCTACCGCTTTTTCTTTTGCTTCAGCCTCTGTATTCACTTCAAACCAACGTAACTTCTGTTTTTCATCTCGGTCAAAAAATTCTACTGCATAGGTAGGTGTTACTGAATGATTAGAGAGGAATTTCTCAGCCGTACTATGCGCTGTATAATCCATGTTTCCTACGATATCTTCAAAGGTTAATTGTTCCATACACTCAACTCCATTCCCACAAAATGATTGATTTCTCCCCTTTACCGTCTATAACTTTCTCCCTCGACTTCAATCAAATAGTCATTTGCCATCCCTAGCAATCTATCAGCAGCTGCAAACCCAATTTTTTCAGGTAAGGTATATTCATCTTCATTTGAGCTAAAAATGATGGGCGCTTTACGCTTATATCGCTCATTAATGATTTCGTAGTACATTTCTTCACGAGATTCTGTATGTTTGCTCTTACCTAGATCATCCCAAACCAGCACATCCGCATACTCTACGACTGTATGGAGCTTTTCAAAGTACTCCTTTTTATCATCACGCTTTGCTGACATAATCTCTGTCATAAAAGTGACATCACTTATACAAACTACTCTGCACCCTCTCGGTTGTGCATTTACAATGTCTTTATTTACAGTTTGAACATTTTGTATAATCCACCTAGCAGCTGCTATTTGTAGATGCGTTTTACCTAATCCGTAATTGTTGTGAAGTTTCATTTTCTCAACCCGTTCATTGATGGATAAGGCTTTTAACCTTCCCTCGCCATATGTAGCGATATATCCAAAGCTATTGCGCTTCGTATCCCTGATTTCATTAAACTTTTTTAAGTATTCCATCATGCT
>NZ_JBNLYE010000682.1:0-1321 GCF_050172095.1 Bacillus sp. GMs2/2 | reverse complement strand
GATCCCTACCGAATATTGAATTTCTTTATTTTCAACTGTCATGTATATCATCCTCACATTCTATCTATTATTTTTTGTGCCATAATATCAGCAATTTTGTCACCTTCTGCATCAAAGGTATTCTGAGAAAAATGTAGACCTTTCACTCGACCTTTCCCATTCGCTTTTTTATGGCCGTGTTCAGCTAGATACCAATACCATGCTGCATCTTCGAATTCCACAGATACACGATCATTCTTTACAACGACTTTCAAGCTATTTTTTAAATGTACTCGCTTGTTCTTATCCGACATTTTAATGCGCTTTTTTAATTCTGCTGCAAAATACTTGGCTGCTTCATCTAATACATCCAAACTTACTTTTTTATTCACCCGTAATAGCGTATTAATATCTTCTAAAGCTTCAGCAAAACCATTGTTATTCGAAGCCATTACTGGATACACCTCACATACGTTATAAACTGCGTGATAGTGTCGTCGTTCTCGTCATAACCCATTCCATCAAATTGAGAATAAGACACGCCTGCTTCGTTAAAAACAACCTTTAACGGAGCGTAATCTTTTTCAGTTCCGTTTGTAATAACTGCAATTTGATAAAGTGGCATATCCTTTATAACCTTATTAGAAGCTTTTTTCTGTTGCTCATTCACAAATTCATACACAATGTAAGGATAATTTGCTGTTGTAGGTGCACTATCACGATAAACTGGTATACCAGATTTCTTCATGATGTCTCGTAACTCTTGAAAGCTAATTTGCATAGGACAATGACACCTCCATCAATCGGTCTTCTTCACGTACATAAATACGCTCAATATCATAGATACGGCCACCAACTTTTACACGGTAATCCTTTTGGTTGTTTTCAATATCACGATCAATACGAACCTCAATTTTCTTTACAATTTCATTCGTATCTTTCGTTGTAAATTTATCAGTGGCCGTAACCCCAATGTTGTTATAACGAAGTGTCCGTTCTAAAGGATAGCCCATAACAACTCGGTCATTTTCCGGATCAATGGTCTCTCCTAATTTAAGTAGCTCGCCCATCCATTTGAGTTTATTCGTCTTTCTCTTCATCGGCATAAACCTCCTGGACAAAGAACGGTGTTAAAGCATCAAGTGCCTGTTCTAATTCTTTTTCAGAGACTCTGTAATCATAGATAAGACCAGCGACAATAATAATTAAATACTCGGTCTGCTTGCCTGTCGCATTCTTTACATAAGTCTTTGCTTGATCAATATAAAAAGAGAGCAAAGAATCATCCATGCCCTCTTCCCAATGAATATGAGATTTTAATTTCTCAATTAAGTCATTCATA
>NZ_JBNLYE010000681.1:0-1324 GCF_050172095.1 Bacillus sp. GMs2/2 | reverse complement strand
TAAGAAAGAAGAGTTGCTATAACGTACTTTCATAACAACAATATGTGTAAATTTCTCTTTACTAAAGATTTCTGTTTTGCCAAGAGATACATATAAATTATGAAAAATGATTTCTAAGGAGATATGAGATGAAAGCTGTAACCTATCAAGGACCAAACCAAGTACAAGTTAAACAAGTTGATGATGCAAAGTTAGAGAAAAAAGATGATATTATTGTAAGGATTACTTCAACCGCTATTTGCGGTTCTGATTTACATTTATATCAAGGTAACATGCCCTTACCTCAAGGATACATTATCGGCCATGAACCAATGGGAATCGTTGAAGAAGTCGGGCCAGATGTCACTAAAGTGAAAAAAGGCGATCGTGTTGTCATCCCCTTCAACGTTTCTTGTGGACATTGTTTCTATTGCCAACATGAAATGGAAAGTCAATGTGATAACTCAAACCCTCATTACGATTCTGGTGGATACTTTGGTTATACGGAGAAATTTGGTAATCATCCAGGCGGACAAGCAGAATATTTGAAAGTTCCATTTGGAAATTTTACTCCATTTGTTATACCGGAATCATGCGAGCTTGAAGATGAATCCCTACTATTTTTATCAGATGTTTTACCTACAGCCTATTGGAGTGTAATAAATGCAGGCGTTAAGCCAGGTGATACTGTTATCGTCCTTGGTTGTGGACCTGTTGGATTAATGACACAAAAATTTGCTTGGATGCAAGGCGCTAAACGTGTAATTGCAGTGGATTACTTAGATTATCGGATGAATTATGCAAAAAAGATTAATAACGTTGAGGTATTTGAGTTTACAAAGTTCCCTGATATGGGAGAACATTTAAAGGAAATCACACATGGCGGCGCCGATGTAGTCATTGATTGCGTAGGCATGGATGGAAAAAAATCACCACTAGAATTTCTAGAACAAAAATTGAAATTACAAGGTGGAACTCTCGGCCCTATTCAAATTGCTACGAAAGCCGTAAGAAAATATGGAACGGTTCAAATGACTGGTGTTTATGGTGGCAATTATAATGCATTCCCACTCGGGGCATTTTGGGTTAGAAATATTAATCTTAAAATGGGACAAGCACCTGTTATTCATTTTATGCCAGAACTATTTGAAAAAATAATAAACAAAGAATTCGATCCAAAGGAAATTATTACACACAAAATCCCCCTTGAAGAAGCAAGCTACGGTTATCAAATTTTTAATAATCGTGAAGATGATTGTATAAAAGTCATTTTGAAACCTTGAAGATACAATTTGTTATTCTTTATAAAAAGGTAAGATTGCACTCCATAATCTTATCTTTTTTT
>NZ_JBNLYE010000680.1:0-1324 GCF_050172095.1 Bacillus sp. GMs2/2 | reverse complement strand
TGTAAACGTTTTATTAGGGGGGGGAAGTATGGGGAAGTTATTTTTAAAAATATGTTTTTTCGCATTAGTGACCGTATGTTCATTCGCAGCAAAAATATCATACGCTGAAGAGAGGCAACAAAATAATTATCCTATCATATTGGTGAATGGATTTGCTGGATGGGGTAGAGAAGAAATGCTTGGCGTAAAATATTGGGGTGGTGTTCATGATATACAGGAAGATTTGAAACGCAATGGTTATACGGTACATACCGCAGCTGTTGGACCTGTTTCTAGTAACTGGGATCGTGCATGTGAATTGTATGCACAAATTAGCGGTGGGACAGTAGACTATGGTGCAGTACATGCTGAGAAACATGGACATAATCGTTTTGGCAGAACTTATAGTGGTTTTGCGCCGAATTGGAGTGAAACAAATAAAGTTCATTTAGTTGGACATAGCATGGGTGGACAAACGATTAGAACATTAGTACAGCTATTAAAAGAAGGTAGTTTTGAAGAAAAGAATTATGTAAAAAATCACCCAGACACCAAAATATCACCACTATTTGAAGGCGGAAAATCATATGTTCATAGTGTTACAACATTAGCAACCCCTCACAACGGTACAACACTTGCGGATGGTAGTCTTCTACTGCCGTTCGTTAAAGATTTACTCATTACAGCTGCAAGCTTTGGAGGAAACAATAATTTATCATTATATGATTTTAAATTGGATCAATGGGGTATAAAGAAAAATGCTGGAGAGTCCTTTTTCCAATATAGTAATCGTATTCTAAATAGTTCACTTTGGAAAAATACAAAAGATATAAGTCAATGGGATTTAAGTACAGATGGTGCAAAGGAGTTAAATAATTGGGTAAAGACGCAACCGGATGTGTATTACTTATCTTATAGTGGACATGCATCACAAGCAGCACCTATAACAGGTTTACATTTACCGCATATTACGATGAATAAAGTGTTGATGGGGAATGCATTTTTCTTAGGTTCTTATGCGAGATATGAAGAAAACCGTCCGTTAGTTGATACTTCTTGGTGGCAAAATGATGGTGTAGTAAATACGAATTCTATGATTGCACCATCTTCTAATGTTGCTGTAAATAATAATGGGTCATTACAGATTGGAAAATGGAATCATATCGAAACGAAAGCGAATTGGGATCATCTCGATATGGTAGGATTAAGTGTTTCAGACTCATTAGGTTTTTCTAGCATTCAAGAGTTTTATAGAACAATTGCTGAAAAGCTATCACGTTTACCGAAATAGGTAATAATAAAGCGCTCTCGATGGAATTCGAGAGCGCTTTATATTATATTGAAA
>NZ_JBNLYE010000679.1:0-1338 GCF_050172095.1 Bacillus sp. GMs2/2 | reverse complement strand
GATGATCGCAATTCCCACAATTAAAATCAAAAAGGCTTGTAGGAAAATATCTTGTGTTTCCCATAACGTGCACAAATACAGAAGACTTCCCGAACAAAAATAATACATGGCCAATAATAGGTTTATATTTGCGATTATCATTTGTTTCTTTACAATCGCGGCTATTCCTGCCAAAACAAGCGTATAAACTCCTATACTTAGCAAAATATATGCAATAACCTTAAAAAGAATCATCCTCATACCTCTTTTTCTTTAAAAATTCATTTGAACCACTTAAAGGGCTGAATAAAGGACACAAACTCATTCAATACCAAATGTATTACCAGTTCTTTTAAAATCAATTACAAGCGAATTTGAAGAGTTATTTTTTCTGGAATGGAAACTTTTTGTGTTGAAAATCATATATACTTTGTTTTCCAACACATCCAATTGAAAACCCTGTAAAAAAAGTTGCACCTATGATTTTTAATCCCCATTGCCATGTGTTTTCCTGTAAAAAGCGATGCGAAACATAGAGACATACCCCTGTACAAATAATGATCCAGATTCCATATTCATCATATTTTCTCTGTTCTAACTTTTGTTCCTGGAACGGATATACCTGGATAAATAAAAAGGCTATCAGCAAAACTGACAGCCCAATTCCCAATACAATCATTTTTTATCGCCCCATTTCCACTCGATTACACCTCTTTATAGCGCTTCTGTAACAATTGCTGTACACGTGCCGCATACATTCTAAAATGGGGAATGTTTTGTGCGGCAAGCTTTCCAAAATCCATTTGCATTAATGTTTCTTCTAACAGTTTGAACTCAAATTCTAAGAATGTATCATGCTGTTTCTGAATCGAATGTGGGATATTATGCAAGGCATCCGCAATTTCTCGTACATATGTCACACTGTATTCATCTTGATTTGAATAGGAAAATACATTTCGAATCAATACAAACGTTTCTTGCAATATTTCATATCCAATGTGATGCAATACATTTTTATTTACCAACTCCCCTCATTCCTTTCTCTATGGCCCTTCAATTCCTGTATTGATTTGGAACTCATAATTTTCTACAAACCATTTTTCACCTTCTAATAGTAAATTTAATTTCATCGTGTGTTTTTCTTGTTGTTCTGTTCCATCAACCGTTACAAGATAATCATATTTAACCGTTACATCGGCTTTATTATCAGCGGTTTTAATGTAGTACATATCCGTTATCTTTGCTTTCGTTTGAATGTGCATAGACCCATCATCTTCTATATGGTTATGTGCATCCTCTGGCGCATTTAATAATTTGTTTCGTGCTTCTCCAGTTATCATTTCTTTGATCTTTTCAAAC
>NZ_JBNLYE010000678.1:0-1338 GCF_050172095.1 Bacillus sp. GMs2/2 | reverse complement strand
TTCTGACTAAATCTGTTTAATCTCGATATAAGGTCCTTTAATGTTTAATTTGTTAATATCATTAGATATATTGCCTACAGTTGATTTTTCATTAAAAGTATAGACCTTTTCACCATTTACAAAGATACCCCAATTTTTATCTTCGTAACTGATACCATAACCAGCATTGCTAGACGTAGCTTGGAGTTGATTTCCATTCATTGAAAGAGATAATTTCCCTTTTCCTTTGTTAAGTTTATCATTCACACTGTTGATACTATTCATTTGTTCTTCAAGGGCTTTTTGTTTATCAAGAGTAACTTGATGGTTTTTCCAGTCTAATTTATAGTGGTTCGTAAAGAATTCATTATATGTATCTTTATTATTTGTTCCCCACCATTTTGAACTTACCCATTCGATATTGTACTGATCTGAAATTCTACGATTTGTTATTTTTAAATCTGATGTAGTTTCTGTTTTATCAGCAGTAATAACCGCTACTACGTTTGGAGAAAAACCATATCCTGTTAAAGCTGGTACTGTATCTTTTGAAACAAAATTATTCGTTCCTTCATTATAACTACGTGATTTCATAAATAGTTGATTACCATAGAAAGTATTGAATGAATCACGATTATAAATTCCCCACTCTGGGAAATTAAATGATTGGAATCCTACTTTCCAATTTAATTTTTTATCTGTGTGAGTCTCCAATACCGTTTTATAATCTACTTGATCATAAGATACACTTTCTTTCCAAGCAAAGCTACCTGTGATACTTGCATCGGCATTTGGCCCTTTATCATTTACTCCTACTTTAACACTTCCACCAAGTGTATACCCTACCTCAGAAGTGACCTTTGCTGAAGTCATTGTATTAACTGGGGCAGCTTTATGGAATTGAGCACTATCACCACTTGTTATTTCTGCTTCAGTATGATAGGCTGATGGCCATTTTAAACCTGCGTTATAGTATCCGCTATTAATTGTATATTTAGCATCTATATTACTACCATCGGTGGTAACAATTGCAATCTTTTTATCTGCGTAAGGATCCTCAATAAAAGAAACCTTTATTGAATTTTTGATATTTTGCTTCATGTCATAAGTAGTTTTAAAACTATTATAGACCTTCCCACCATTTTGAAGATTTTCTACAGTTCCTTTAGACTCTGCAAATGCAGATGTTGCTTGTAAACCAAATGATCCAGACATAATAACGGACGCTACCGCAACGCATTTAGCTATTTCTTTTGCTTTTTTCATACAGACAGCCACTCCTTCTTAAACATTTAAAAGATATAAATATATTATTTCTAGTTCACAAAAATAGAGATAGATTCATAGCCATACAATATA
>NZ_JBNLYE010000677.1:0-1341 GCF_050172095.1 Bacillus sp. GMs2/2 | reverse complement strand
TAATAAGGCTCGGTAGCTCAGTCGGTAGAGCAGAGGACTGAAAATCCTCGTGTCGGCGGTTCGATTCCGTCCCGAGCCACCATTTATTTTAATAAAATACGCCGGCTTAGCTCAATTGGTAGAGCAACTGACTTGTAATCAGTAGGTTGGGGGTTCAAGTCCTCTAGCCGGCACCATGTAAGTTTCGGAGGGGTAGCGAAGTGGCTAAACGCGGCGGACTGTAAATCCGCTCCTTCGGGTTCGGCAGTTCGAATCTGCCCCCCTCCACCATTTACATAGGGGCATAGTTTAAAGGTAGAACTGAGGTCTCCAAAACCTCCAGTGTGGGTTCGATTCCTACTGCCCCTGCCAAAATATATTTACACAACATGGCGGTTGTGGCGAAGTGGTTAACGCACCGGATTGTGGCTCCGGCATTCGTGGGTTCGATTCCCATCAGTCGCCCCATTTTTATTTTAAAAATTACAAATAATCTAATGGATACTTACATATAATTAAGTAAGAATTCGATGGGCTATAGCCAAGCGGTAAGGCAACGGACTTTGACTCCGTTATGCGCTGGTTCGAATCCAGCTAGCCCAGCCATTTTTGCGGAAGTAGTTCAGTGGTAGAATACAACCTTGCCAAGGTTGGGGTCGCGGGTTCGAATCCCGTCTTCCGCTCCAATAAAACTTTATATGGCGGCATAGCCAAGTGGTAAGGCAGAGGTCTGCAAAACCTTTATCACCGGTTCAAATCCGGTTGCCGCCTTTTCTTTTGTGCCGATGTGGCGGAATTGGCAGACGCGCACGACTCAAAATCGTGTTCCTTCGGGAGTGTCGGTTCGACCCCGACCATCGGTATCATGAACGGCGTAAAAAGCTCTATACAATTAGTATAGAGCTTTTTTGTTTTCTTTTCATTACATGACAAAATAAGCAGAAAAAATATTGTATATACAATATTTCTTTCGAGTACTCTAGAGAGAATTTCTCCACCCCGGTGACATGAAGTTAAATCCGATACCACCAGTAGATATTAGTACACTATCAACGGTTAAGTTTGTAACCTCTAAAAACTTCTTTTCAAACCCTTCTCTGTTGTACTTATACATAGTTGAGTGGCACGCCCACATATGCGTTGAAGTACTTAACCAGTCCCCTAAATCTTTTAATTCAGGGAACGACTCAAATTGAATTGGTTCATCTAATTTCATGAATCTCACTTGATAGATAGTTGGGTTTAACTTTTCTTCTATCCCTTTAAGACTATGTGCTTTTTTCTCATTTGAATGTGTCATAATTCTCCCTCTCTCTTTTCTTCAAATTTTCCCCTATTTTTATTATACAACAATAGAAAGTA
>NZ_JBNLYE010000676.1:0-1352 GCF_050172095.1 Bacillus sp. GMs2/2 | reverse complement strand
TGCAACAGGCCAATCCGTTCGAGAACTTTGTGTGAAAAATGGTGTATTGTCACAAGAAGACCTAGAGTTAATTCTAGATCCATTCGAAATGACACACCCAGGGATTGCAGGAGCAATTCTTTTCAAGAAAAATTAAAAGAAGAGGGGGGACAAGTCCCTCCTCTTTGTTTACAATATAGGGATGTTATACGTGAATAGAGGTAGGGAGATTATAAGTAAGTATACAGTGGCGTTTAATGGTTCATAGAAACAACATTAAGAGGAGTAGAAATATGATCAACACCACTTTTAAATAAAGAGGATTTATTAAAATATCCTATCATGTTAACAACAAGTTTACATGAATCTTTATAAAGCATTATGACCAACCATGAATAAATAGTTGGCCATAATGACCTTAAAGATCCATATCTTTTAATCCAGGACTATGCTCATTTGGCATTTCAGGAAGTTCTGGTACAGGAAAACCTTTTGGCGGGTCAGTTACTGCTAATGTTCCTTTGTTTCTACTTGGTGATTCACCTTGGAATATTTCTCCCATTCTTGTTGGATCTAAACTAAAATTAAATTGTGCGTTATGGAATCCCATGTCTACATACTTTCTGCACTCTGGGTATTTATTAATATCATAGTTGGGCACAGGGAAGAGTTTCCCCCATTCAACACCCAATGTCTCTAAAGCTTTTGCGAAAGCATTTTGATGTGCATTATCACGTACAATTAAAAATGCAAGTGTTTCTCTAAAAGTTTGATTGGAACTCATTTCATAAATTCTAGTTTTTTGAAGTACACCTGTAGATTCAAGTACTACGTTATCTAATAAATCGCTAATTAAATTCCCATGACTATATACCCAAGATCCATTCCATGGGTTGCCAGCTGCATCAACAGGCAATGAACTTTGAGCACCTACAATAAAGTGGTGAGGATTTGCATGTTTAACCGCTTCATCAAGTGGTGCGTTGTCAATACCAGCATTTCCTGGCGTAGGTTCACCAGATCCAGTTAATAGTTGATTAATTGTATGTTGTACAAGTTCTACATGGCTTATTTCCTCTAAAAAAACACCTCGAAGTAAATCACGATATTGCTTCTCTTTACCTCTAAAATTTGAGCTTTGGAAGAAGTATTGCATCATTGTACGCATTTCGCCATAATGCCCACCTAATATTTCTTGTAAAACTTTTGCGGCAGCTGGATCTGATTTGTCCGGCTTAATCATATTAATTATTTCTTCTTTATAAAAACATGAAGGACACCTCTTTTTAAGTTAGTTAACATTGTTATCGTGTCCGCTAGTTGGTTACTTAATACTTAAATTCATTTTTTTACCAATAAATCGTTACCTTAAA
>NZ_JBNLYE010000675.1:0-1354 GCF_050172095.1 Bacillus sp. GMs2/2 | reverse complement strand
CAATTTCTTGTATGTTAGAGTTAATAATTAAACAATTAATACCGCCGTTTTTTGTCCCTTGTTTCATAGAATGGAGCACTTTTTTTAAATCTTCTTTTGATTTAACATGCTCTAAACTTGATACTGCAACGATATAATCATAAGCGTTAGAGTCAATATGATAGTTTTCAATTTCTGCTTGTTCTGTTTTTATAGCCTCGAATACATCATGTTCTTTACTATAAATTTTTAGCTTTGTTAAAGCGGAATCAAGTAAATCAACACATGTAACAGTGCCATTATAATTTTTTATTATTTGTGCAATTGGAATGCTATTTCTACCGATGCCAGAGCCAAGATCAAGTACTTGCAAGTTGTTTTGTCCTTCAAAGTGATCCATCAAGTCCATAACTGTTTTAACCGGTTTGTACAGCCAAGAGCCAATTTCAAATAGTTTATATTGTTCATAGCAAAGGTCGTGATATTTCTTTTCTTCTTGTCTTATGTATTCGATACGGTTCATATTGTTTCAGCCCCAATATTTTTATTGCAAAATTCATATGTAGGACAACCTTTTATATTTGTTTGAATTCGAAAAATACCACCAGCATGTGGATACTCTTTTAATTCGTCATCTGTCATTCTTGTTCTGGCTGTTGTGATATATAAATCTGTTAAATTAGGTCCTCCAAATGTACATGATGTTACATATAAAGCTGGAATTGGAATGCTTAATATTTTTTCTCCAGTAGAGGGATTCCATCTAGTTATTTTTGAACCTCCCCAATGTGCAATCCATAAACAGCCGTCTTCGTCAATTGTCATACCATCAGGTAGACCATCATTTTCAGAGAAAATGATTACATCAATTGGATTATGAATGTCTCCAGTACGTATATTATATTGATAGCGAACCACTTTTTTAGTAGGTGTATCTATAAAGTAAAAGTATGTATGATTAGGTGACCAAGCAATTCCATTTGATGTATTTACATGTGAAACTTTTTTCTCTACACTTAAATTATGATGTAAACAATACAAGGAACCTGCAGCATTCATACCGTATGTATCTGTAGAACCTGCCCAGAAACGACCAGCTGGATCACATTTTCCATCATTGAAACGATTTTCTATTAAATGTGGTTCAGGGTCAAAAATATGTGTCAGTTTTTCGGTATTTATATTAATAGAATAAAAGCCTTTTTCCATAGCTAAGAGTAGTACATCCTCTAAATATGGAACAACACAGCCGATTTGTTGATTGAGTGCAATTACTCGGTTCGTATTAGCGGTAGGATTGTATATGCATAATTTTCTCTCCATAATATCAACCCAATATAAAAGTTGCTTTTTTTCATTCCAACATGGTCCTTCA
>NZ_JBNLYE010000674.1:0-1368 GCF_050172095.1 Bacillus sp. GMs2/2 | reverse complement strand
TCTTCTTATGCTGTCTAACTTTTTTACATGTATTTGCTAGACTCATGCTTTTTATATTTAAAGTGAATTATTTGCAATCACAATTATGTTTTTTAAAATCAATTACCATACGCCCTTGAATTCTACCTTGTTCCATTTCTTCGAATACATTTTGTACTTTAGCTAGAGAACAAGTTTGAACAACTGGCACTACTTTTCCTTCTGCCCCGAACATAAACGCCTCTTCCAAATCTTTACGAGTACCAACTAGAGAACCAACTACTTCAATTCCATCCAGTACAAGTCGTGGGATGTTTAAGTCCATTGTTTCTACTGGTAGCCCTACTGCAACTACTTTACCGCAAGCACGTACTGCATCAACTGCTGAGTTAAAGGCTACTTTAGAGACTGCTGTTACTACCGCAGCATAAGCGCCACCAAACTCCTCTTGCACAATTTTATCAGCAGGACCTTGAGAAATTGGATTGATAGTCATATCAGCACCAACTTCTTTCGCTAAGGCTAATTTGTCGTCATTAATATCTACTGCGATTACCTTTGCACCAAATACATTTTTAGCATATTGGATAGCTAAGTTACCTAATCCACCGCAGCCATAGATTACAATAGGTTGACTAGGTTTAATATCTGATACTTTAATAGCTTTATATGTAGTTACACCAGCACAAGTAATTGATGATGCTTGAGCAGGATCTAATCCTTCTGGTACTTTTACCGCATAATCAGCTGTAACGATACATTGTTCAGCCATACCACCATCCACTGAATAACCAGCGTTTTTAACTTCACGGCAAAATGTTTCTCTACCAGTTACGCAATATTCACAACGTCCACAAGATTGGAACATCCATGCAATACTTACACGGTCACCTATCTTTAGTGAAGTAACATCATCAGCTATTTTCGTAACAATACCTACACCCTCATGGCCAAGAATACGGCCATCAGTGTTACCAAAATCATGATTCGCAACGTGTAAATCAGTGTGGCAAACTCCACAATACTCTACATCTACTAACGCTTCACCTGAGTGTAACGGACGTAATTCTTTGTCAATCACTTCGATGTTTGCTTTGCTGTTTTTATTAACCACTACTGCTTTCATATGTGATCTCCCCTTTAGTGTTTTAGCATTTTAATGAGTTTATCTCACAACTACTTTCTTCACTACTTTGGCTAGTTATTGTACCAAATTTAAGTGTTCAATCATCATTACATCTTCATCATAACATGACACTTCATAAACAACTTGTGAAATTATGAACAATATTTGAATTATTACACAAATCGGTCTTTATTTTAAATTTTTAAAATAAAAACTGAAGTGATATAATGTGATAACAACTAAAAACGGACAAAGATCGGAAG
>NZ_JBNLYE010000673.1:0-1370 GCF_050172095.1 Bacillus sp. GMs2/2 | reverse complement strand
AATATCAGAAAAGTTTAAAAATATAAAGATTTCTATTAAATAAAGTGATAAAATGAATGTGTATTCATTTTTGGGAGGGGATGTATGTGAAAGAAAAGGTAGTTATTATAACAGGTGGATCGAGTGGAATGGGAAAAGGAATGGCGACTCGTTTTGCAAAAGAAGGGGCACGAGTTGTTATTACAGGACGTACAAAGGAAAAACTAGAGGAAACAAAGTTGGAAATTGAACAATTTCCAGGGCAAGTATTACCTGTACAAATGGATGTAAGAAATACGGATGACATTCAGAAAATGATTGAACAGATTGATGAGAAGTTTGGTAGAATTGATGTTTTAATAAATAATGCAGCTGGAAACTTTATTTGTCCAGCAGAAGATTTATCTGTGAATGGCTGGAATTCAGTCATTAATATTGTATTAAACGGTACGTTTTACTGTAGTCATGCTGTCGGAAAATATTGGATTGAAAAAGGTATAAAAGGGAATATCATTAACATGGTAGCAACATATGCATGGGATGCTGGTCCAGGAGTTATTCATTCGGCTGCAGCGAAGGCAGGAGTATTAGCGATGACGAAGACGCTCGCTGTTGAGTGGGGACGTAAATATGGAATACGAGTTAACGCTATCGCGCCAGGACCAATTGAACGTACGGGCGGTGCTGATAAATTATGGATTTCAGAAGAAATGGCTAAACGTACGATACAAAGTGTTCCGCTTGGAAGGCTGGGTACGCCAGAAGAAATCGCTGGTCTAGCTTATTATTTATGTTCAGATGAAGCTGCGTACATAAATGGAACTTGCATGACAATGGATGGAGGACAACATTTACATCAATATCCATTTTAAAAGGGATAAAAAAATGAATATTTGATTCATTTTTTTATGGCTAAATGTGACGGAATTGTGACATATGAAAGAAAAGTGTTTACAAGAGGTCATATATACGTTATATTTAAGACCTCTTTTTTCTTCATAGTAGAATTGCTAATTCCCCTTAGCATTTTACCCCTCTAATCCCTTCAGGAAAACTGAAGGGATTTTTTATTATTTTTCCGTAAATATCATGTTATAATTTTTGAAAAGTAAAGGGAGGGAAGCACGTTGATAGATGCATTAGATGTAATGAGTAACTTGGATAAAGTCCTTCCTTATTATCAAGCTATTTTTAGTGCTGATGAGCATACTGTAATTGGATACGAAGTAGTAGGACGTATTCAAACAGAAGAGGGCATACAAAGTTTAGCTTCTTTCTTTCACGATGACTCGATTCCAAGTGAATTTCAACTGGAAGCGGATAATATTATAGTAGAAAAAGCTTTAAATCGTTATTTAGAAAGCGATCAAAAATTATTATTATTTATACAT
>NZ_JBNLYE010000672.1:0-1375 GCF_050172095.1 Bacillus sp. GMs2/2 | reverse complement strand
TAGATTACAAAAGTCATCTTTTTATGTTAGGAATAGATTGTATACATTTTAGCAGTTTCATATAAATAATAGAAATTTATACGAGGTAAATACCATGGGAAATAAAAAAGAAATAGCTATAGTTGCATTAACAACAGGATTTGTTTTAACAAGTGTAACACCATATGGAGTAGGTCATGCAGAGGAACCTGGTCAAATGCAAGTTGAAATTCAAGAGGATTCATTCCGTACAGGTGATCTTACACAACCATCAAAAAAGGCGCCAGAGAATGTAGTGAAAGATGCACTTAAGGAAAATACGGAGCATGCTTTGTCTCCAAAACAAGTTAGTGCAGAAACAGGAGTAGATTACAAGGTTCTTCAAAAACGTGGTTCTTATGATGGAACTACACTTGTGCGCATGCAACAAATATATGAAGGAAAAGAAGTGTATGGCCACCAGTTAACTGCTCACGTAGATAAAAAAGGTATTATTAAAAGCATTTCAGGAGCTAGCGCACAAAATTTAACACAAGAAGATTTAAAGAAACCTATTAATTTATCAAAAGAAGAAGCGAAACAATATATTTATAAAAAGTACGGAAACGACATTAAATTTATTTCTGAACCAGAAGTTAAGGCGGTTATTTTTGTTGATGAAAATCATGGGCAGGCTAGCAATGCATATCAAGTTACATTTGCTGCTACAACACCAAATTATGTATCTGGAACTTATTTAGTGAATGCTCATAATGGCGATATGTTAAAAGATATGGTACAAGAATCAAGTTTGAAAATAAGTGAAGAGTATGTTGAATCCGTTAAGGAAAATAAAACTAGCAATTTCACATCATTAACTGGAACAGGAAAAGATGATTTAGGCGTAACTCGTACATTTGGTATTTCTAAACAGACCAGTGGGAATTATGCGCTTGCTGATTACACAAGAGGGCAAGGAATTGAGACATATGATGTAAATTATAGAGATATTACAAATGAAGAAAGTTATTATCCTGGCATACTAGCAACTAGCGCTTCAACAACATTTAATGATCCAAAGGCGGTAAGCGCTCATTTCTTAGCAACAAAGGTATATGATTTTTATAAAGAAAAATATAATCGTAATAGTTTTGATAATAAAGGAAAAAAAGTAGTTTCAGTTGTACATGCATGGGATTCTGGAGGAACAAATGATCCTGAAAATTGGGAGAATGCATTTAGTACTAATATTAATAACATCAGTATGCTTTTATATGGAGATCCTATGGTAAAAGCGTTCGATATAGCCGGTCATGAATTTACACACGCAGTTACATCAAGTGAATCTAACCTTGAATTCTCAGGAGAATCTGGGGCAATTAACGAGGCATTATCGGATATTATGGGAACGGCTATA
>NZ_JBNLYE010000671.1:0-1378 GCF_050172095.1 Bacillus sp. GMs2/2 | reverse complement strand
CGGTCTGACTTCACTGTCCTTAGAACGCTCCCCTACCACTGATACCATTGGTATCAATCCGCAGCTTCGGTGGTGTATTTAGCCCCGGTACATTTTCGGCGCAGAGTCACTCGACTAGTGAGCTATTACGCACTCTTTAAATGGTGGCTGCTTCTAAGCCAACATCCTAGTTGTCTAAGCAACTCCACATCCTTTTCCACTTAATACACACTTTGGGACCTTAGCTGGCGGTCTGGGCTGTTTCCCTTTTGACTACGGATCTTATCACTCGCAGTCTGACTCCTAAGGATAAGTCATTGGCATTCGGAGTTTGACTGAATTCGGTAATCCGATGAGGACCCCTAGTCCAATCAGTGCTCTACCTCCAAGACTCTTACACTTAAGGCTAGCCCTAAAGCTATTTCGGGGAGAACCAGCTATCTCCAGGTTCGATTGGAATTTCTCCGCTACCCACACCTCATCCCCGCACTTTTCAACGTGCGTGGGTTCGGGCCTCCATTCAGTGTTACCTGAACTTCACCCTGGACATGGGTAGATCACCTGGTTTCGGGTCTACGACCACGTACTAAACGCCCTATTCAGACTCGCTTTCGCTGCGGCTCCGCCTCTTCAGCTTAACCTCGCACGGGATCGTAACTCGCCGGTTCATTCTACAAAAGGCACGCCATCACCCGTTAACGGGCTCTGACTATTTGTAGGCACACGGTTTCAGGATCTCTTTCACTCCCCTTCCGGGGTGCTTTTCACCTTTCCCTCACGGTACTGGTTCACTATCGATCACTAGGGAGTATTTAGCCTTGGGAGATGGTCCTCCCAGATTCCGACGGAATTTCACGTGTTCCGCCGTACTCAGGATACATTCAAGAGAGAACGAAGTTTCGACTACGGGGTTGTTACCCTCTACGACGGACCTTTCCAGGTCGCTTCGTCTACCTCGTTCCTTTGTAACTCCGTATAGAATGTCCTACAACCCCAAGAGGCAAGCCTCTTGGTTTGGGCTATGTTCCGTTTCGCTCGCCGCTACTCAGGAAATCGCATTTGCTTTCTCTTCCTCCAGGTACTTAGATGTTTCAGTTCCCTGGGTCTGTCTTCCTTACCCTATGTATTCAGATAAGGATACCATACCATTACGTATGGTGGGTTTCCCCATTCGGAAATCTTCGGATCAAAGCTTACTTACAGCTCCCCGAAGCATATCGGCGTTAGTCCCGTCCTTCATCGACTCCTAGTGTCAAGGCATCCACCGTGCGCCCTTTCTAACTTAACCAAACTAAAATTAAAAAATATGAGCTACACTGTTATCTAGTTTTCAAAGAACATACATTTATATATGAGAGATAGTTCTCTCAAAACTGAACAAAACGAAACACGGAAACTT
>NZ_JBNLYE010000670.1:0-1383 GCF_050172095.1 Bacillus sp. GMs2/2 | reverse complement strand
AACTAACTTTGCTATAATTAAAATGTAAATCCAATATATGGAGGGCCACTATGGAAGAAAAAGAGATCCAACCATCGATTCAAATGAAAAATAGTAGCGTCATTATCGTGAAAAACTCAGCTAGTATTATATTCGGTTTATTTTTCATTCTGCTATTCTTTTCCAAACCGTTTCGTAAATCAAAATGTCCAGAATGTAAAGAACGTGAGAAGAAAAAATCAGGGCAAGAACAATAAAAGGCCTTCCTTTATGGAATGCCTTTTTACATTCGTAGTATCATTTTATTTATTCTTCTTCACCCTAAAAAAACAACTATATTTTCTTCTAAGGTTCTCTACATCTTTTTTGATTTGTAATATGATCCTTATATAAAACATGAGAAAGAGTATTTGTACTTGTTACCCGCTTTTAATTTTTATTAAAAAATTCAAATTTGTACATCTTTATCCATCACTAACAATTCGTTAATTAGTTAACTTTGCAATATAAGTTTTGTATATAATGTCATTCAAAAACACAATATATATAAGTAGCTATTTATAATTACATTGCTTTTTATCGAATTCTAAAAAGGAGTTGTATACTATGGATAAAGAAAATCCATTAAATCAGCAGGTTAATAGCATTCCCTCAGATGCTCTGAATACCCCTAGTAAGGAACAAGAACAACTGTTAGAAACATCATCTCAAAACGTACAAAATTCCAACAACAACGCTAACAAAAAAGATGTTACTCAAGGTCTATCTGGAAAAGATTTCCCCATTTCAACAGAGAATACAAATTTATAGTTATTTACTATCATACGCAGCAAATGCTCTTGCTGAACTAATTCTTCTACAGAAACTAATACGTATTCCAGATAATTTTTTACCAGTTGTAACATCGAAAAAGAGATTTAGATATAAAAACAGGCTCTAAAAAAACTTTCTCCACAACAAAAAAAGGATGGCATTAGCCATCCTTTTTTCCATCATCAACTATAAAATTATAGTTTGATTACGTTTTTAGCTTGAGGTCCACGGTTACCGTCTTCGATTTCGAAGCTAACTTTTTGACCTTCTTCTAAAGATTTGAAACCGTCAGTTTCGATTGCTGAGAAGTGTACGAATACGTCGTTTTCGCCTGGAACTTCGATGAAACCGAAACCTTTTTCGTTGTTAAACCATTTTACTTGTCCTGTTACTGCCATAATTATTTCCTCCTAAGAAAATACAAATTTTAAATTTTTTAGTCTTCCTGTCTAAAAAAAGAATCCACACATTATCAAATACGAAACATAAACTAGTTCTCACATACTTTTTCTCGTTCGTTTTCAGCACTTGATAACATATGGATTGCTTAATTTAACTATTCAACTGACATCATCATAGCACATTAAAATA
>NZ_JBNLYE010000669.1:0-1383 GCF_050172095.1 Bacillus sp. GMs2/2 | reverse complement strand
AAACGAATGATCCCTACTATTATTTTTGTATCTTTCTAAATTTGCGAACAAAAGTGAGTACTGTGCCTGTAATAATCATCAATATGCCGATTGCTGCACTGTTAGTTGTACTTACACCCGTCTTTGGAAGCTCCTTATATGTATATTCTTTTTTATCGGTATTACTGTTGTTTGTCTTATTAGCAAGACCATTAGGTTTGCTAGTTTCTTTATCTTTCACTAATACTTTTTGTATCGTATTTACCTCATTACCCACGGAATCTCTTACACTATATATTATTTCATAAATACCGGCTTTATTTGTATCTATAGTTCCTTCATACGCTACTTTAGAAGTAAGGTCACCGTCTTCTTTGTCAGTAGCTGATACTCCTATCAACGGATCAAATTGATCACCCTCAGTAATTGAAGTTGTAGCAGGTACTTTTAGTATTGGTTTATCATTTTTAACTTCTTCTCTAACTTTGACCGTTACAGTTTGCTTCGCCGTTACTTCATGGCCTTTTGAATCTGTAACTGTGTATTTTAATACGTAAGTACCGGCTTTATTTGTATCTACTTCACCATCAACTTTGATTTTAGAAGTAAGATCACCGTCTTCTTTATCGATAGCTAATACTTCTGCCATTGGAACAAATGAATCTCCTACATGAATTGTCGCTCCAACAGGCACTGTTAATTTAGGTTCTAAATCTGATGTTTCGCCATTTCCCTCTACAATTACAGTCTGTGTAGCCGTTGCATTCCCCCCTTGAGAATCAACAACCAGGTATTCCACAATGTATGTACCTGGTTTTGAAGTATCTACATCGCCTTTATGCTTTACTTTATTTGTTAAATCACCATCTTCTTTATCAACAGCTTTTACATTTCTCATTGGATCAAACGTATCACCTACACGTAGTGTAATCGTAAACGGTACAGTTAACTCTGGAGCTTGGTTTTCTGCTGTTTTTTCGTTTTCTTTCACCGTTCCTGTAATTTTTGCCGCATCAAAAGCATTTTGGACTGCTTGAACTTCAATTGAGTTCGTTCCATATTTATTAGCTGCGACTTTAAGGCATGCCAATTTCAATTCAGAGAAATCAGAAGTCATGTTTAATTCATCAGTATTTGCATAATAGAAAATATCAAACATTTTATCTTCACCAATACCATTTACATTTACACCGTTATGAGTACCACCTTGTGCAATTAAATACGCAACTTTATTAATAATACTTGAATTAAAATGTACGCCTCCATAATCCTCTCCATTTAAATCATTATATTTACTATAATCATCGGGATACGGTAGTCCTTCTGAAAAATTAATTGCAGTTGGATTTTTCATATTACGAAAAATCGATCCAGTTTGCTCTCCTATTGTCCAGTTAAATTCCC
>NZ_JBNLYE010000668.1:0-1388 GCF_050172095.1 Bacillus sp. GMs2/2 | reverse complement strand
GTAATCCAAATACTAAAGTACACCCATGTCCTTAACGGTAAATTTAGCATTAAAAACACACAGCATACAATTGCAACGCATGGTAATACAGGTACAAAAGGTACCATAAATCCACGTTTTAAATTTGGGTGTGATTTACGTAGAATAATAACTGATAGACAAACTAACGCAAACGTCACCAAACTACCGATATTAACTAAATTAACTAATTCTTTCAAATCAATAAACCCAGCTATTATAGAACTCCCTATTCCTGCCAATCCAGTTATAAAAGTGGGTGCTCCAGTTTTCTTATTAACTTTCGCAAATGATTTCGGTAACAATCCATCACGACTCATTGCAAAGAATACTCGTGTTGCCGCATACATATTGGAAAAAATAACAGCCATAAGGCCAATTACAGCACCTGCAGCAATTGCACCAGCGACTTTTCCTTGTCCTACAACTTCCATTACATAAGCCATCGCCTCAGGAACATTTAATTCTTTATAGGAAACCATTCCTGTCATAACAAGACATACCATAACATAAATAATTGTACATATGATTAATGATGCAATAATACCGATCGGAAGATTACGTTTCGGATCTTTTACTTCTTCTGCTGAAGTTGCTAATATATCAAAACCCGTAAAAGCGAATAAAATAGCTGCTCCACCCGTAAAAACTCCACTTAAACCGTATGGTGCAATTGGTATCCAGTTTATTGGTTTTACATAGAATATACCAACCGTAATAAACAACAAAATCATTCCAATTTTAATCAATACCATTGTATTATTGATTCGTTTACTTTCTCTCGTACCACGGGATAACATCCATGCTAATATCAATGTAATGATTACTGCTGGTAGATTCACAATACCACCATGCGAAGGAATCGTTACTAGAGCTTTAGGTATCTCTAATCCAAATCCCTTTATTAAATTGTGGAAATAGCCTGTCCATCCAGCAGCGACAGCCGCTGTTGCCACGATATATATTAATAGCAATGACCAACCTACTAGATGAGCAACAAACTCACCAATTGTTGCATATGAGTATGTATATACACTACCAGACGCCGGGAGTGTAGAAGCAATTTCCGCGTAACATAATGCTATAAATCCACATATAATTGCTGCAAGTATAAATGAAAAAACAACTGCTGGGCCAGCATTTCTTGCTGCTACTAATCCAGTTAACACAAGAACGCCCGTTCCAACTATCGAGCCTACCCCTAACATAATTAAATCAAATGCTCCTAATGTTTTCGTTAAAGTCTTGCTTTGATTATGCTCTAACAATTGTGTAACGGATTTCTTTTTTAGTAAATTACTCATATTTTCTGTATCCCCTTTAAAATAAGGTTTATTCTTCTCGTTAGTGTTGTATATAAATTTACTTAG
>NZ_JBNLYE010000667.1:0-1397 GCF_050172095.1 Bacillus sp. GMs2/2 | reverse complement strand
AACTCCAGATTGAATTTCTTTACGTCTTAAATATTCTTTAAGAGATTTAGGAATAATTTTTATTACAGGTTTTATAAATTCTTTTAACTTATTCCCCTTACGTACCGCTTGAATTTCTAATAACGGCACCCTTAAGTATTCACTTATTGTTTGTCCTATTAAAAATGACCCTTTGGCTATAAATATAACCACATCTGGCTGAAAATCCTTTTCAATTTTAGTTGCTAATTTTTTGCTTTCTATTTCCAAATTTCTTATTGATAATTCTAAACAATTCACTGTATTTACCTCTTTTTATTAATTTAAAAACTCTAGCAAACTTAGTTATATGATGGGCTATCTGTAGGCATTCCTTTTGAACATATTTTGCCCTTTTTAAATTTTCTTTGAATGTCTGTGGATCACCATTAAATTCTTCTATAACATTGTAGTTTCTACCTAATTCTATAAATGTATGTGCATCGCTACCTATAGCCTTAGTTGCATTATATCTGTTCGCAATTTCCAATTGAATTTCTGAAAAACACCCCTTTATATTTCTACCATTGTGAACTTCAATGATATCAATTAAATCTAGGTTTTTTCGAATCTCTTCTTCCACCAAAACTGTTTTATATCTTTTTTCATCATATGGATGAGGAATATATACTATTCCTCCTTGTTTTTTTATCTCTAACATTGTATCCCTTGGAGATTTTCCCGGGCTTATCTTTTTATTTATAAATAATCCTATTATTTCACCCTTACTAGAAAATATTTCCTCTCCAATAATTACTCTAATTGAATGTTTCTCAAGAAAAGGTTTAAATTTTAACGCACCCTCAATTTCATCATGATCCGTAATCGCTACTACATTTATTTTTCTTAATTTTAACATGAGTAAATAGAACCACTTGCCTAAAGTGCTATCATGCGAATAGCACGTATGGGTGTGTAATTCGACATTTATTCCCATATATTTCTCCTACTTTCTAAACAACTCAAAAAATTTAATATGCTCCTCTGCCGACTACAACATTCTTAACAGTTAATAGCAAAATCTTAATATCAAACCATAATGATGCATTATAAGCATAATATAGCTCTAAATCTACCCTCTCTGGATATCCTACATCACTTCTTCCACTTACTTGCCAATAACCTGTAAGACCTGGCTTTACAGATAAAAATTCATCTTTTCTTTCTCCGTACTCTACCAACTCTTCTTGTACTACTGGTCTTGGACCAACAAGGCTCATATCACCTTTTAAAACATTTAAGAATTGTGGAAGTTCATCTAAGCTAGTCTTTCTTAAAAATTGGCCTACTTTTGTTATACGTGGATCTTCGCTTGGCTCTAATTTATAATTATTATCTATATATTTTTTATATAATATTTCATTACTTCTTAATTTCTC
>NZ_JBNLYE010000666.1:0-1358 GCF_050172095.1 Bacillus sp. GMs2/2 | reverse complement strand
CTTTTGTATTTTTTAGATATGTATTAGATATCTTTTGGATATCTATAAAATATAAAAGGCGTTATTGGTGGGAGGAATACGTTTGTCGAAGATGCCTTTTAAAATATCATGTTGTTTCTATGGTTTACGGATAGACTATTGATGATATATTTTGGGAATCCAAGGGATATCTAGTGGAATGAGGTATACATTTTAATCAGGAGGAAGAAAATTAGAAAGCAAATAAGATTAATTACGAATATGACTTATACATACTTGAATAGTTAAAATGGTTAGCCGAATAAACGTTATAAAGGTGTTATTTCGGTGTTTGATATTATGTGAACGCTAGGCGTTATTAATGCGTTAAACCCCTTTATGTCAACGATTTCAATGTTTTTTATAAACAAATAGCTGATAAAAGAAATGAGATTGGAAGATTAGATGTTTTTTGGTGTAGTAACGCATTGAAAGACGGTTTTAAACTGAGATCTTTACTATATAAGTTTGTTTTTGGCTATTTTGATGATAACTATAACTAAAAGACTAAAAAAGTAGTATGCAAATTAACCCTCTACATATCAAGTTACAATATGTATTTTGTTGTATATGTTCTATTTGTATCTGCAGCACTCCTTTAAAAGAATAGAGAATCTATGAAATTTGATTTGAATATAAAAATTGAACAGGATTAATTACAGATTCATATATATTTGCTAAACAAACGTTATTATGGTGTTTATCTGGCGAACTTAGCAGATGAACACTAGGCTTTTTTAAAGCGTTAAACATTGTAATAGCAACATTTAAAGGTGGTTTTAAAGAGAAAATGGTTTACGTAATGATAAAACCTATAAATTTATTTTTCGAGCTCAATAATAAAAAAGTAGTTTATATAGGCTGTAAAGAATTTCAATTGAAGTATTTCTATATAAAAAATCACATAGATATTAAAGTAGTCTCTACATACATACTTAAATCATAGTGGCAATATAAAGCTATGTTGAAAAGGTGTTTTTTAGGAGGTTCATTGGTAACATACTTTGAAAAATAAAACTACTTTCTGAAGCAACTAATATAATATGATTTGGGATTGGATATATATCTAGGGTGTTAATCGGTTTACATACTTTTACTGTTTATAGTAGGAATGTAGTAAGTGATCCTCCGTGAACGCATAGCGTTCACAGAGGATCACAGGAATGCTGGCTTAAAGTTTAAAAGTAAGATATTTAAATAGATAATGAATAACCTTCAGTGCTCTTGTTTTATTTTTGAAATTAACTCTAAATTTTTGTGGTAAGACATCAAATTTTTTAACCAAAATTATATATTTAAGTTTCTTAAGTTACATTAAATACAATAGTTTTATTATATGA
>NZ_JBNLYE010000665.1:0-1411 GCF_050172095.1 Bacillus sp. GMs2/2 | reverse complement strand
GTAGTAGGAACATTAACAACTGGTATCGTATTAACTGGAGGGATTGGAGCAACATCAGCAAGTACAGAAGGTGTAGATAATACTAAAAATTCAGCACCAATTATCCAACGTACCCAAATACTTAAAGATGATTTCAGTCTGATAAATGGTGAAAGAGAAGTATCGTTCGAGCATGTAAAAAAAGCAGATATGAGAGTTCATATGACAAACAATACTAAAGGTACACTTGATTGGTCTTTAAAAGACTCAAAAGGTAATGTTATTGGTTCTGGATCGTTAGCAGCAGGAAAGGGTTTTACAAATACGTACAATACTCTTCCAAAAGGTAAATATAAGCTTAAAGTTACTCACAGAAATGGTGGTTCTGGATCATTCTATGCAGCTGCTCGTACTTTAGACTAGTATATATAGAATCATCTTAAGTATATTAAAGAAGAACAATCAGGGAGTTTGAGGATTAAGGAGTTTTGTTATAATATCATCGTGCTAATGCAAAATCAAAAAAGGCCTACCTAGGAAAATAGGTGGGCTTTTTAATGCAGAAAAAAAGACACCCAAAGGTGTCTTCTGACTTGAATTAATATTTCAAACCGGACGGTTCGGTCTGAAATAGAGTTAAGATATTAACAAATTAATTTTCTTAATATTCACCTGTAGCATATTCTCTCTTATTCTTTTAGTTAAAAATAATAAATAGCAATCACTGCTAGCGAATTATTAATCATGTGCATTATAATTCCCACATATAAACGCCCGGTTAACTTATAAGTACAACCTAAACCAATTCCCAAAAGGAAATATGGAATTGTTTCTAAAGAAAGAAGACTAACATGCATACCTGCAAAAATAGCTGAAGAAACAAGTACACCTAACCAGGAATTTTTAAAAATTCCATGCTGTATAACACCACGATAGACAATTTCTTCACCAATGGGTGCTACTAGAGCAATAGAAAATGCGAAGACTAAAATGGGTAACGTTACTTGGCTTTCTAATTCAACTTGATTAGATGACTGAAAACTTATAAAGTCTGCTAGTAACAGCGGTAGGGATTTACATACTACAGTTAGTACTAGACCTAAAAGTAAGCTTTTTGGCAAACTCATCGTAAAATTATTTTGATTTGTAAAAGGCTCTTTAGATCTACGATAATAAAAATAAATTATTAGAACAACTAACAAATCAATTGCGTCAAACGAAATGCTCATCCCGCCAAACTGTTCATCACTAATGAAATAAACTAGTGCGATAAGTTGCTTTAAAATCATATAAAACACAAAAATCCCTAACGATATTGCCGACATTTTATTGAATCGACATTGTTTTTTTAATATACCAAACACAAAAAATCCTCCTTGAAATAATTTTAATTCGTAGAACATGATAACGAAGTATAACTTCTTTTGCACTA
>NZ_JBNLYE010000664.1:0-1413 GCF_050172095.1 Bacillus sp. GMs2/2 | reverse complement strand
GATCATAACTTGCAGTATATCAACGATTTTCTTAATATATCGATCTATCGACAAAAAACGACAGACAGGCAACCCCCTTTCTCATCAACAAAAAAAGAGCCCACACATTCAAATGCAGACTCCCTCCAATCACTTATTTACCGTAAAACGAAGTAACTGCGTTAATCCCGGCTCTAAATTCATTTCACCTTTATGACGTACGTATACGACTTTATCTCCATCAAATTTCGGAGGATTTGCTTTACTATACGTATGCCACTCATTCGTTCCTTCTATAGAATACTCCATATATTCAGTTGCACCGACAATTATATTTTTACTATCATCTGTCGTTACATTTGGTGCCATCTGCGCAATTTTTGAATCACTAATTAATAACTTCTTTATATCCTTATCACGTTTGTAATCGTAAGCTGTCACAATTACATCGTTACCATATGCTTTCACTTGCAACCCTTGTTTAAATGAATAGCCATCAGGAGCAGTCTTCTCTCCTCCATTTGGTCCAGCCGACATCCAGCCCGTTTCAATCCCGCCCGTATTTACAACAGTAAATCCTTTTTTATCTCCGCCTGCAATTTTCTTTTTACCAGCCCAGTCCGGTAAGTTTAAATCCCAATGCGTATGACTCGTAAAGAAAACGACCTGCGGATAGTCTTTTAATATATCGTACAATTTATCCACGTTTAAATAATCTTGTAAATACGGCGATTGTCTTGATCCCGATACCGTATCAGGTAAAACGTGATGAGAGAAAATAAAGATTGGTTTATTTTTATCTTTTTGACTATACTCTTCTAAATTTTGTTTTAACCAACCTAATTGCTCATCACTCATATATACTTCATCCCACATTTTTGAATCATGGTATTTCATATATTTTTCCGTTCCTAAAAATAGAAGCGGATAACCGTCTAATTCTTTTTTATGATATACCTTTTCTTGTCCACTAAATTTCAGATAGCGGTTAAATAAAGTTTCCTCAGTTACACCATTTGGCCATGTACTTTGAGAGAGCTTCCCATCAGCTGTCCATTTACCAGCATAAAACTCATGATTCCCAACAGTTGACCATACATTCTCGGGATGCTTATTTTTGTTTAACACACGCTTCACATCATCATATTGTGATTGTTGTCCAGTTGGCGTTATATCCCCATTCATAATAAGCGCTCTAGAAAGTGGCGTCACTTTGTTCATATCTTTTAGCACATGATCAAAATCCCCTAAATCCCCTTGAATATCACTAATAACGTTAAAAGTTGTAGCTGATTTTCGGACTTGCTCTTTCCCTTCCGCATGCACTGAAAACGTCGGTAATAATGCCGCCATAACTGCTAACGAAGCAACTGTCTTTTTCATACAAATTCTCCCCCTAATAATAGAAAGTACAAACTGACATATTCTGCTTTC
>NZ_JBNLYE010000663.1:0-1417 GCF_050172095.1 Bacillus sp. GMs2/2 | reverse complement strand
TCAACTATTACACGATTCTTAAGTAAGAGAAAGTCGTATCACTTTTTTCTGCAATCGCTCACCTTTAACTTAATAACGATTATTTCAAAAAATTCTAATTTTGACAATAATCATTCCTTATTCTGTTATATAGTCCTTTAACGGAATAAGGAATGATTATTGTTTCCCTTCTGATAGCTTTCTATATAATGAAGCCCTAGACACATTTGTAATTTCACAAATTTGATTTACAGTCATATCTCGGTTTGAATTACAGTGAGTTGCATTAATCCAAAAAACACCGCTGATTTCCTATAAATAATGGAGGTCATCAGCGGTGTTTATCGGTGTATAAAACTTCAACATTATTAATAAGTCTTCTTTTAAAATATAAATGGTTAAACAAATGGAAAAATTCTTGTTATATCATCTTTTATTTCTGAAATACAGGTGCTATTTTATCAATGCGGTTTGTCCAAATTCCACCTGTATAATCGTCAGGAAGACGTTTTATATCTTCAGATGAGTCAAATCCACTTGAAAACCCAAACCCATTTCCTCCTACAATGATAACTCTAGTATCTGCTTTATCCATTCGATTAAGAAAACGATTTGGCCATCCCCAAAGCCAAGGAGCTACTTTGTCTGGTATATGTAATTCTCCATGCTTCAGGCTTGAAGGTATGTAGCCAGTCCACCCTAATGCCATATAAGTAATAAGATCTTTTTTCATGGTCGCTTTTGACATTATTCGTAAACTAGGGACGCGCTCTTTTATCGCAGCAATTGGTTTATCGCCACCATATACAGTTAGTTGCTCAAGGCGTTTTGCTGGTAGTTTCTTAAGGTAAGCAGCCAATTGGATTCCTTCATTTTCATCATCACTTTTAATATGAATAAGAAAAGAGCGATCTGGAAAATGGTTAAGTACTTCATCAAGTGTTGGCATAAGATTAATCCCTTGACCACGAAATGGGAATGTTTTACCACCATCAGCTGTATAACCATAACCAATATCAAGTGCTTGTAATTCTTTTGTTGTAAAATCTCTTGTAACACCTTTACCATTTGTACGACAATCAAGAGTCCAGTCATGAAAAATAACAAAATTATTATCTTTAGTTGGTTGAACATCAAACTCTACTAGATCAGCCCCAGCTTTAAATGCCGCTTCCATAGATGGAATTGTATTTTCTAAATAAGGATATTCAGGTTTATTTATACGTTCAGCTGTACATGTATCACCCTCAATCCCTTCCATGCTAAATGTTTGCGAAAGCCCTCGGTGAGCAAGAAGAAGAGGAGTCCTATCGGCCCTCTCAGCAAAAAAAGAACTGTTATTTACATAAACAAATACGAATAGGATAAGAATTATCCAAGTCGTTTTACGTTTTAGTAACCTTTTTATTTTATTCATTGTATTCTCCTCTTAAATATT
>NZ_JBNLYE010000662.1:0-1440 GCF_050172095.1 Bacillus sp. GMs2/2 | reverse complement strand
GAAAAATGATGAATTGATGTCAATATATTTTAACTTTATAAACGGTAAGTACTTGGAAAGAGCTTTGAGTTTTTTTGTAAAAAAAGAGGGGTTTGGACAAGAAATAGTATTCGTTCATTTTCAGTCTGATTTAGATGAATTTGATATGTCACAGCTACCTACACCTTTAGATGATAAACATGTGTTAGTTGAATTAGATTCTCCAGCTGTTGAGTCTGAACAACAAGTGTATTTGGACTTTGAAACTTTTTATAATTATTTGGAAGAACATGTGAAAAAAGAAGTGGAAAAAAATCCAGAAAGAAATGGATTAATGGATTTATTGGTGCAAGTTAAGCGTAGCTTAAATTTGTAATATCTTATAGCCATTTTACTAGATTCGTAGGGCAGAAAAAGAACTTTTTGAAGAACGCGTTTTTATTAGGATTTTATTATATTTCAATAAGGAAGATTGTCTGATATTAAATAAGTAAAGAGGAAGTTATAGATGAAAAAGACTCAACAAAAGAGACTTCACATTTGAGGTCTCTTTTGTTGATTTCAATTGAAAATTATTATTTGAGCGAATGCACTTTCGTACCTCACATTTCACAGGCACATAGGCTTCAATTGATGCTATATAGTATGTTTTTCAATGTCAAAAAACATTAAAAAAACAGGGCAAAATTATTAAATAGCCGGGTCCATTGTAGAAATATTTGAAGGTATTTCGCTCATAGGCGGATCTAATTTCTTAACTATCGTGGCAGAAGTAGGAACTGGTGGGTTAGCATCACCAATTGTTATTCCATTAGATATAGCAGCAACAGCTACTGGGGTAAGTCTTTTTGTACATGGTGGATTTGTTTGGAATAAATCGATTCAAAATACTAAGGATACTATTCAAAAAATCCAGTCTTCTGGTGGAGGTGCGGCTAACGGTAAACCTAGCAGTAACAAAAATACAACTGTAGATAATTTTGATGCAAAAACAGCTACAAATAAGCAAAAAGGTAATTATGGTGAAATAAAATCTAGTGACAATTTATTGAATAATCAAAGTTTAAAAGAAGCTGGATTTGATTTAAAGCCAGTCGGAAAAAGTGCACCATCAGGCATAAATGATAAAATAGTAAAAGGAATTGATGGATTATACGAAAATGCAAATGCAGAGTCAAAGATCAAATATGTTATAGATGAAGCTAAGTTTGGTAGTTCACAATTGGGGAAAACTAAAGATGGACGACAAATGTCAAATGATTGGTTGAATGGTGCGAAGACCAAAAAAAGTAGAATATTTAAAGCTGTTGATGGAGATAAGAAATTGGCAGATAAGATTAAAAGAGCGCTGGAAAGAAATCAAGTAGAAAGAGTACTATCACAAGTCGATAGTACCGGAAAAGTAAAAACATATAGATTAGATGCAAAGGGAAATATTATTGGAGAATGGCCATAATTTAG
>NZ_JBNLYE010000661.1:0-1442 GCF_050172095.1 Bacillus sp. GMs2/2 | reverse complement strand
ATACTATTATCCCTATAAATAACCAAATGCCGAAATAAACCCAGGTTTTTAAAGGTAGATTTACCATTAAAAATAAGCAACATGTTATTGAAATAATCGGTAAAATTGGTACCAGTGGTACCATGAAACCACGTTTTAAATTTGGATGTGTTTTACGAAGAATAATAACTGACACACCAACCATCGCAAATGTTAATAACGCTCCAATATTCGCTAAATTCGATAATTCTTTTAAATCGATAAATCCAGCAATTAAAGCACTACCAATACCTGTTAACCAAGTTGAGAATACTGGTGCTTCTGTCTTCTTATTAATTTTCGCAAACGATTTTGGTAATAAACCGTCACGACTCATCGCAAAGAATACACGTGTTGTTGCATAAATGTAAGCGAAAATTACAGCCATAATACCAATTACAGCTCCAATTGCGATTATACCCGCTACTTTATCTTGTCCTACAACTTCTAATACGTAGGCCATTGCTTCTGGTACATCTAATTCCTTATAAGAAACCATACCAGTCATAACAAGACAAACTATAACATAAATAATTGTACAAATAACTAGCGAAGCAATAATACCAATCGGTAAATCACGTTGTGGATTTTTTACTTCTTCAGCAGATGTTGCTAACGCATCAAATCCTAAAAAGGCAAAAAATACTGCAGCTCCTCCGGCAAAGATTCCGCTTATACCATAAGGTGCAAACGGGATCCAGTTTTCTGGTTTTACGTAAAATATACCAACTGAAATGAATAAAACAACAATACCAATTTTTATTAATACCATTGCGTTATTCACTCGCTTACTTTCTTTCGTGCCTTTTGATAATAACCAAGTTAATACCAAAGTAATGATTACTGCTGGTAAGTTAACGATTCCACCTTGTGTTGGAATTTTTAAAAGTGATTTTGGTATCTCAATCCCAAACCCGTTTAATAAGTTTTGAAAATAGCCTGTCCATCCACCCGCTACTGCGGCAGTTGTAACTATATATACAGACAATAAAGTCCATCCCATTAAGTAGGCTACAAACTCACCAATCGTCGCATATGAATAGGTGTATACACTACCCGAGACTGGAAGAGCAGATGCGATTTCCGCATAACATAGGGCTGCAAACCCACAAACAATTGCGGCAATCATAAATGAAAAAATAACTGCTGGACCCGCATCTCTTGCGGCTACTAATCCAGTTAATACAAGTACTCCTGTACCAATTATTGCACCTATCCCTAGCATGGTAAGGTCAAATGCGCCCAATGTTTTTGTCAAAGTCTTACTTTCACTATCTTGCAACAATTTCCTTACTGATTTTTTCCTAAATAAGTTGGCCATAACACACGCCTCCATTTATTTAAAAAGGAGCTAAGATATCGTCTCCTAGCTCCCCTTAAGTAAATAATTTTATTTTATAAGATTATTCAATCGTTATTTTACC
>NZ_JBNLYE010000660.1:0-1443 GCF_050172095.1 Bacillus sp. GMs2/2 | reverse complement strand
TAAGACGATTCTTTGTAAAATACACAAAAAGACCGTCACAGTATTGTGACGGAAAAACAGGAAAATTTCAATAACTAATACTATTATTATTTATTTTTAGCTTTTAAGACACCCAGCGCTATTTTGGTTGCTTCTGCAATAAGCTTATCATCGTATTTAGCATCCTCTTTATCATGATTAGAAAGTATCGCAAGAACAATTGGCTTTTTATTTGGTGGCCAAATAATTGCGATATCATTTCTGGTTCCATAAGATCCCGAGCCCGTCTTATCAGCTACTTCCCATCCTCCTGGAACTCCAGCACGAATTAAGTTGTCTCCGGTAGTATTCCTTTTCATCCAATCTATTAATAAATCCCGTTTCTCAGTTGAAAGTACATCTCCTAACGCAAAAGCCTGAAGACTAGTAGCTAATGCCTTTGGGGTACTAGTATCATGTACGTCTCCTGGATGTACTTCGTTTAACTCTGGTTCAAAACGTTCAGGATTTGTAACGGTATCTCCTATTTCTCTCAGTGATTTTTTGAATTCACTAGGTCCACCTAATTGTTTAAGAATAAGATTTTGTGCAGTATTATCACTATATCGAAGGGAAGCATCTGCAAGCTCTTTCAGAGTCATGCCCCTATCAACATACTTTTCTGTAATTGGGTTGTAATTAACAAGATCTTCACGAGTATACAAAACTCTTTGATTTAGATCTTCTATTGATTTCTTTTGTAAAAGTACTCCCACAGCTAAAGCTTTGTGAGTAGATGCGTATGCAAACCGTTTATCTGATTGATACGTAACGGTTTGATTCGTATCAGTGTCCAATGCATAAATACCAAGTTTAGCATCAAATTCTTTTTCAAGTTTAGCAAAAGAATCATTACCATTAGTTTCTTGTTTGATTTGATTTGTTTGTTTCGTTTGTTTAAGTGATTCAGATTGAGTATTACCATCGGAACAGCCTATAAGCGTTGCACATGAAAGAAATACTACAGGTACCATCTTTTTGTAATGTAAAATGTTAAAAAACTTGTTTAAGACTATCATACATTTTCAACCTCTTTCAAGAATATATAGTTTTTTTAGGTGTTATACATACCGACACAATGAAAAAGTCTATCGGATATCACTCTTCTTGCATCTCACTTTCCATAAAGTGAAACTTTAATCAGCCCTCACCAATCGGGCTTTTACGGGCAGCAGGGCCCCCATCTAACTTCTTTACTTTCGCTGAATTTTGAGGTGGGGATCTTACTTCCTGGCAAATAGCGGGATAAAATGAGCGAATTATCATGAACACCTGTTTTATACGTATACTTAATAGACAACCTAAATAACAAGTTTGTTCCATTTTTATCAGTAGTCGTATCTAGAAACCTAAAAAAATCCATTTAGAAAATCTAAATGGACTTTTTCACTCATATAATCCTATCTATAGTTAAACGAATAAGAT
>NZ_JBNLYE010000659.1:0-1446 GCF_050172095.1 Bacillus sp. GMs2/2 | reverse complement strand
TGAACTGCACCCCAATTGTTAGACACAGTCTAACAATTGGAGGTGCAGTTTTTCTATGGCTAAATTTACAGCTGATGAAAAAATACAAATCGTTCTACGTTATTTGAACGGAAATGAAAGTTATCGAGAAATGGGTAAATCGATTGGTATAAGTGACACAATTATTTTGAATTGGGTAAACCAATATAAACAGAATGGTATGGAAGCTTTTCTAAAACGATGTACAAATTACACACAACAATTTAAACTAGACGTACTAAACTTTATGATTGAAAACGGTATGTCCTTATTTGAGACGGCAGCTATCTTTAACATTCCTGCCCCTTCAACGATTTCTGTTTGGAAAAAACAGCTCGAAACACAAGGAATTGATGCCCTTCAATCTAAGAAAAAGGGGCGTCCATCCATGAAAAAAGATTCAAATAAACAAGTAAAACAAGCTTTAGCTGAAGGGTCAGTCGAAGCACTTGAAGCACGTATTCAACAGCTTGAAATGGAAAATGAGTACTTAAAAAAGTTGAATGCCTTAGTTCAAAACAAGGAAAAATCACGAAACAAGACAAGGCACAAGTAGTCTATGAATTAAGGCATAAATATTCGGTGAAGGCACTCGTGGAGCTAGCTGGTATTCCACGGAGTACGTATTATGATTTAGTAAAGAAAATGAATCGTCCGGATCAAGATGCCGATTTGAAAGCTGAAATTAAAGCAATTTATGAGGAAAATGAAGGTCGTTATGGCTACCGTCGCATTCGTGATGAGTTAACGAATCGTGATCAGAAAGTGAATCACAAGAAGGTTCAGCGCATTATGAAAGAGCTTGGATTAAAGTGTGTTGTGCGTATGAGGAAATATAAATCCTATAAAGGGAAAGTCGGTAAAATTGCACCTAATATTTTAGAGCGTAATTTTTATACAGATGCCCCGAATCAAAAATGGGTAACGGACATCACAGAGTTTAAATTGTTTGGAAAGAAACTGTATGTATCACCTGTATTAGACTTGTATAATGGTGAAATTATTACCTATACAATTGGTTCTAGACCGACGTATTCACTTGTTTCAGAGATGTTAGAGAAAGCATTAGAACGCTTACCTGAAAATCACCAGCTACTAATGCATTCGGATCAAGGATGGCATTATCAAATGAGACAATACGTCCGTACACTTGGATCAAGGGGTATCGTACAGAGTATGTCTCGAAAAGGCAACTGTTACGACAACGCAGTAATAGAGAATTTCTTTGGGATTATGAAGTCGGAGTTCCTCTACATAAAAGAATTTGAAAGTGTAGAGCATTTTAAAATAGAATTAGAAAAATATATAGATTATTATAATACGAAACGGATTAAGGCAAAATTAAAAATGAGTCCGGTACAATACCGAACTCATTTTTATCAAGCTGCCTAATGAAATAACCGTGTCTAACTTTTAGGGGTCACTTCA
>NZ_JBNLYE010000658.1:0-1447 GCF_050172095.1 Bacillus sp. GMs2/2 | reverse complement strand
GTAAATTTTCTTGGAAACAAAATTCTTTTGGAACTGCTATAGATAATGCGCTATTATATTCTGCTGTCATATGAATTCCACCTGTAACTTTTCTAATGTAAGCAATTTTTTCTTCATTTCTAATCCACCCCTAAATCCGGTTAGTTTTCCATTCTTCCCAATAACACGGTGACAAGGAATAGTAATAAGGAGAGGGTTAGCAGCAATAGCAGAAGCAACGGCGCGCACAGCTTTAGGTTTTTGAATTCTTTCAGCAATTTCTGTATAAGAATATGTCTTTCCGTAAGGAATTTCACGTACCGTATTCCAAACAGATAATTGAAAATTAGTTCCATAAGCATCGATAGGAAATGTAAAAGTTTCTCGCTTGTTTTCTAAATACTCGATAACTTCTTGCGTATATATTTGCAAGTAATCTGGACTATGAATCAATATATGTTGGGGCAGTTTTTTTCTAGCCCATATATTTAATTCTTCAAAGTTTTCGTCTTGTGATCCAATGAAACATAGTCCATTTTCAGTTGCAGCAATATGAAATCGCCAATTTTTATGTGTAAGTAGCGTCCAATATATATAATTATTTTTGTAGGAATTCATTATCGTATCCCTCTTTCATTTCGTTCTTTTTTCGATATTCAGTAGGAGTAAATCCGGTTTTCTTTTTAAATAAAGTTGCGAAATACTCTGGGTTTTCTATCCCGACAGCAGTACTAATTTCTTTAATAGATTGATTTGTGTGTAAAAGGTATTTGGTTGCTTTAAGAACCCTGAATTGTTGTATATATTCTATAGGAGTTAGCCCTATTATTCTTTTGAAAGTACGCTGTAAATGAAAAGGGCTACCGTGACACATTTCCGCAAGCATGTCGAGAGTTAAGGATTCGTCATAATGCTTTTCGATATAGTCTTTAATTTGTTCTACCCACTCTTCATTAGGTAAAGTGATCCCATTTGGCTTACAACGTTTGCACGGGCGAAAGTTTTCGCTTAATGCTTGCTCTGCATGATGAAAAATTCGTACATTGTTTCTATTCGGTATTCTTGATTTGCATGATGGCCTGCAAAAAATTCCAGTTGATTTCACAGCATAAAAGAATTTGCTATCATAGGAAGAATCATTATGAATAATTGCTTGCCAATACTCATTTGTTAATATAACTCCTTCATTGTGCAAAGAACATCACCTCTGAAATTAGTATAACCTGAATAAAGTGCGTATGTATGTATTCATAAATGTAAGAGCAAGATTACAAAGGTGAAAATATCGGATGGCGTTTAGATTATTTTGTTGTTTCGGAAAGAATGAAAGACCAGATAACAGAAGCGAAAATTAATAGTGAAGTGATGGGATCAGACCATTGTCCAGTTGAATTGCATATAAATTTCTAAAAAAAGAAGTATCTCCCTAATATTAGGGAGATACTTCTTTTTTTAATTCAGTTTGTTA
>NZ_JBNLYE010000657.1:0-1449 GCF_050172095.1 Bacillus sp. GMs2/2 | reverse complement strand
TATTTACTCTAAGTTTTTCTTACATGATTTTGCATAAATCCCAATTAGGAATAATATATAAATAAAAGAGGTGCCTTTGTGCCTTTACTATTATCACCCAGATTACTCAGTGGTATTACCAGCACTTGCTATTTCCCACCATTTGTTGTAAGATAGTAATTAAGGTCAATTTAACACTATATTTTCTTTGCATATTATCAAGTATCAATCAGGGACAGTTTGTACTCCTTATGGGTTTTTGATAATATGTGAAATTTTATTTTCATTCAAATAAGGCCGATCATATTGTAATTTTTCTACTTTTAGGAGGCATTACCATGACATTAACAGGTAAAGTAAAATGGTTTAACAGCGAAAAAGGTTTCGGTTTCATCGAAGTTGCAGACGGTAACGATGTATTCGTTCACTTCTCAGCTATCACTGGCGACGGCTTCAAGTCTCTTGACGAAGGTCAAGAAGTTAGCTTTGAAGTTGAAGAAGGTAACCGCGGACCTCAAGCTAAAAACGTTGTAAAGCTATAATTCAAACAATAAAAAGGTTGTTACCAGCAAGGTTAACAACCTTTTTAATATATAACTAAAATTTTTTACATAAAAGGAGTGGTTACATGTATCGCAATCGAAAGAACGATGTAGCAGAAGTACCACCAGAACAAACCCCTGTTTGGGAATGTGAATCAGAGGATTGTTTAGGATGGATGAGAAAGAACTTTTCATTTGAAGAAGAGCCTAAATGCCCTTTATGTAAAAGTAGCATGAAAAGCGGAGAACGTTTATTACCTAAATTAGGTTAATTTATAATAAAAAAAACCTCTTTTAATTAAGAGGTTTTTTTTATTATAAATTTATGTCCTCAACATCAGTTCGCACTATAGAATACAATAATGCATCGTGTTGCTTATTTCCTTGATGAATATATCCGCGCAATAGCCCTTCCTTTTGGAAGCCAATTTTAGATAACATTCTACAAGAAGTAACATTTTCAGGATATGTAATAGCTCCAATTCTAAACAAACCTAAATCTTTAAATCCATAATTAATAATTTCTCCAGCTGCTTCTGAAGCATAACCATTTCCCCAATAGCGAGGATGCAGATCATATCCAATCTCAGATCGTTTACTCCATAATTGTAAATTGTTTAGTCCAATTGTTCCTATTAAAACGTTCGTTTCTTTTAACACAATTCCCCATCGTATTGCCTTTTTCTCAAAGTAATTTTTTGAAAAAGATTCGATCATACGTGAAGCTTGTCCAAACTCCGTAAAAGAATTCATACCGTAGTAACACGTCACTTCATCCAATGAAAAGATTTCATATATTTTTTGACAATAAGATTGTTCTATTTCAACTAAACGTAAGCGTTCTGTTTCTAGTATAGGAAATGCCATAGGATCACTCCTTTCTCTCTACTCATTCATTATATCAGAAAAAATATGTATAATTAGTAAA
>NZ_JBNLYE010000656.1:0-1428 GCF_050172095.1 Bacillus sp. GMs2/2 | reverse complement strand
GGTGGTGCAGGTGCTGCGGATACATCAGTCGCTAAGCCAACTGTTGCTCCCACTAATAATGATGAAACTCCTATAATCATTCTTTTTAGCATACTCTCATCCCCTTTCGATTTAATACAAATTGATTCTATCATAATAATTTCATACATTTCCTTCCCTTTAAAAGAGTTAACAAAAAGTACCTATTTACATATGAAATTGTGCATATTCATTGCTTTTTACCATTTATACTTATCATAAATCATACTAAAGCATAATTAGTTCTCTCCCCTGATCGACTTACTACATTTGGCCCCATCTCAAAGTGACTATTCTAAGAACTAAAAAATGGTACATAGTTCACTGGTTTAACAAACAAATAATAGAATTGCAAAGTCAACTTAATTTAAGTTGGCTTTTCCTCTAATATTATAAGCAAGATCCACCACTTGCATCAATTAACTCACCAGTTATCCAACGACTGTCTGATGATGAAAGAAAACCTACAATATCAGCTATATCATTAGGTTCTCCCCACCTATTAAAGGTCGATAAACCTGCAGCATATTTTTGTCCATCTTGGTTGCCCAATGTCTCAGCATTCATTTCTGTGTTAATTATGCCTGGGAGAATTGCATTTACTGTAATACCACGAACACCAAGTTGTTGAGCTAAAGTATGAGTGAGTGTATTTATTGCCCCCTTAGATATACTGTAGGCAAAAACATTTGGGGAGGCTACCCTTGTGACAAAAGACGAAATATTTATAATCCGGCCTTCATCTCTTAAACGTGGCAAAGCCTTTTGAATAATGAAAAATGGAGCTTTCACATTAATATTCATTACCTCATCAAAAGACTCCTCTGTAGATTCCTCTAACGTTAACACCTGCCCAATTCCAGCGTTGTTTACAAGGATATCAAATGTAGTATCACCTATATATTTTTGAAGAGATTGATCCATCATTGTATACAATTTATTAATGCCATTAAAAGTACTTAAGTCTGCACGAATCGCAAATGCGGAACCGCCATCTTGTTTAATTTGATCCACTACACTTTCTGCTTCTTCTTTTCTTTTACTATAGTGAACAACGACTAACGCACCAGCCTGTGCCAAATGTAAGGCAATACTTCGACCTATCCCTCTACTAGCCCCTGTTACTAATGCAATTTTCCCCTTCAATTTATTCATCTCATCATCCCCTTGTTTAAAAAATTCTACTTAGTTATATCACAAGATACCCTTTGAAATGTTGCTCACTAATTTGATATCCATAAAACCAAAAGGCCCACTCATAATTATAAGAGTCGGCCTTTTCACTTCACATATTTATTAGCTTTACATACAGCATCCCTAACTGTTATGTACTTTGTACTAAGTACAATAAAGACTCTAAATGGTATTATAGGTAAAGCCAACTTAAACTAAAGTTAATTCATATACATT